>JAZDIT010000031.1:0-11947 GCA_043804755.1 Patescibacteria group bacterium
ATCTCAAAGGAAACGCTGTTAACCGCCAAAAAACCGTTAAAATCTTTAGTTAAATTTTTCACTTCAAGCGCCAGCTCTTTTCTCATGTTTGATGGATTGATGTGCCTAAATGGTTTGTCAGTCTTATTTTTAAAATGAGCGGGTAATGGGAATCGAACCCACATAGTCTGCTTGGAAAGCAGATGCACTGCCATTGTGCTATACCCGCATATTGTCGGAGAGTCGGGATTTGAACCCGAACTCATACTCCTTCACCCCCACACCAAAATGTCGGGGAGTCGAGACTTGAACTCGAACTAAATCCTCCCAAAGGACTCGTGCTGCCATTACACTACTCCCCGGGAATTGGTGTGGGGGCAAAAAAGGACTCGTGCTACCGTTACACTACTCTCCGGACAGCGTCATAGTCGAGATTCATTACTGAAAATATTTTAATCGAATTTCTTCCTTTAGTCAATTTAATTTTTCGAGTAATAATTCCTCTTGTATAACCGATTGCTATAATAGCTTGCTCACCATACCGCTTACGCGTTATAATAATTTAATGAAACTAAAGGAGGTTTTAAAATCCCTAGACATCAATTCGCAATGCCGAAGGTACGGTCTTGCCCTTTGGCAGTGTCCCCAATTTTTATTTTTGGTAATGGGAATAATTATAATCGCGGCGACAATAGCCGCTTATTTTATAGGCAATCGTTATATAGAAGACCCGTTAATGGTTTCCCTGGTTGTCATCTCCATGGTTTTTATATTATTCATCATCGCTTTTATCATAACCCAAAGTTTTGAAAGGCTGGCGGAGGCCAGCAGGATGAAATCCGAGTTCATAAGCATTGTCTCGCATCAATTGCGTTCACCCCTTACGAATTTGAAATGGACGCTTGATTTTTTGACTTCCTGCAAAACGATGGGAACAGATGGGAAACAAAGCGATTATTTCGATATAATAAAAGAAAATACTTCCAGAATGGGAGAATTGATCGATCATTTGCTGATAGTTTCAAGAATCGAACAGGGGCGGCTGCCCCAGAACAAGGAGGAAGTTTCTTTTGAAGAATTGGTCAAAAAAGTGATCAATGACGCAGGGCCTTTCGCAAAGATTTCCAATGTAGAGGTAGAATTCGTTGTTGGGAAAAACCTGCCCAAATTTTTTGTTGATCCGATTCAGATAAAACTGGTTATCGATAACCTTTTGAATAATGCTATCCGTTACACAAAAGGAAACGGCAGGGTTTTGGTTTCACTCTCAAGGGAAAAAAATAATTTTCACCTCAGCGTGAAGGACAACGGAGTGGGAATTCCCAAGGAAGACAGAAAATACATTTTTCAAAAATTTTTCCGCGCTCAAAACGCACCGAAATACCAAACTCAGGGAACCGGTCTCGGGCTTTATATCGCCAAATCCGTTGCCGAGAATTCCGGAGGAAAAATCGGATTCGAATCCGAAGAGGGAAAAGGGTCGACGTTTTGGGTTACACTACCAATCGCATAGTTTTATAATTAAAATATGAAAAAAATACTTTTCGTTGAAGACGAGGCTGCTCTTCAAAAAACCTTCGGAGATTTTTTGGGGAGCAAGGGATATGAAGTGGTTTCCGCTTTCGACGGTGAAACGGGGCTGAATTTGGCGAAACAAGAAAAGCCAGATTTGGTTTTGCTTGATTTTGTTTTACCCAGAGTCCACGGTTTGGAAGTTTTAAAACGGCTGAAAGAAGATCCGGAAATGAAGGCGACGCCTATTATCATTCTCACCAATCTTGAGGGGATAAACGAGGTTGAGAAAGCTCTTGAGTTGGGGGCAACAACATATCTTGTCAAAGCTCAGTATACTTTGGAAGAAGTGTACGAAAAAATTAAAAAAACTTTAGGAGAATAAGGACCTTTTCCTTGCGGGAAAGAACCTTGTTTCTTTATTCAGAAATAATATAACAAACATGCGAGTAGAAACAGGACAATTGAAAGCCTTCCTGCTGGACGCGGGTTTGGTTTCGGAAGAACAGTTTAACCAGGCTCAAAAGAAAGCCGAGAGTTCCTGTCAGAAAGCAGAGGACGTTTTGATTTCGGACGGGCTTATCACGCAAGAAGAGCTGATAAAATTGAAGGCATACATATTGGGGGTGCCGTTCGTTAATCTTGAAAAAGAAATGGTTTCCCCGGAAATTTTGAAGATAATCCCCGAACCTATCGCCAGGTCCAATAATATAGTAGCTTTCCGTAAAACGGGCCAGAATCTGGAGGTGGCAATGCTTGACCCCGATGATCTAAGAACAATAGAATTCATCAAAAAGACCTCTGATTTTAAAATTCTGCCGCGCCTTACGACTCCTGACAGCATTAAAAACGTTTTGAAACAATATCAGGAAACTCTGGAAGCGGAATTCGGTGAAATAATCCAGAAGGAAGCTGGCGTGATAAAACCGATATACGAGGAAGAAACCGTTGAGGGGGGGGAGGATTTACGAAAAGCGGCAGAAGAACTTCCTGTGATACGAATCGTCGATACCCTGATGAAGCACGCGATTTTGCAAAGAGCTTCAGACGTACATATTGAACCGACTGAAAAAGAAGTAATAGTCCGCTATCGCATCGACGGAATTTTGCACGATGCGATGATCTTACCGAAACAAGCCAGTTCGGGAATCGTTGCGAGAATAAAAGTACTGTCTAATTTAAAGCTTGACGAACGCAGACTGCCTCAAGACGGCCGGTTTAAAATTGAAACAGACGATTATAAATACTCCATCAGGGTTTCCGTATTGCCGGTTTTTGACGGGGAAAAAATAGTAATGAGGCTTTTACCGGAAAGTTCGAAAGTACATACCCTTGAGGGATTGGGACTTAGAGGCGAAGCGCTGGAAAGAGTTCAGGATAATTTGAGAAAACCGATAGGTATGCTTCTGGTTACTGGTCCCACCGGTTCCGGGAAAACGACAACTTTATACGCGATGATGGAAATTTTAAATACTCCCGGAGTTAACATATCGACAATCGAGGATCCTATCGAATATAGAATGCCGAGAATCAATCAGACTCAGGTTAATCCGAAAATCGGATTGACTTTTGCCAACGGCTTGCGGTCTTTGGTCAGACAAGATCCGAACATCCTGATGGTCGGTGAAATCAGAGACAATGAAACGGTGAGCCTGGCCATAAATGCGGCTCTGACCGGACACCTTGTTTTGTCCACCTTGCACACAAATTCAGCCGCCGGCTCAATTCCCCGTTTAATCGATATGAAAGCCGAACCGTTTTTGATTTCTTCGACTTTGAACTGCATAATAGCCCAAAGGCTTGTCAGAAAACTTACGGAAGAGAAAGAAAAATATACTTTAAAAGAAGATGATCTAAAAAATCTGTCGAAATACTGCGATGAAAACCGCATATTGAAAATTTTGAAAGAGGAAAAAATTGTAAAACCGAAAGCAATGTGGAAAAATATCGAATTCTACAGACCTAAACCCTCAAAGGACTGTCCTTCCGGATACAAGGGGAGGGTCGGTCTTTATGAGGTTTTAACAGTTACCGAATCTATAAAAGAGATGATAACCAAACAGGAGACTTCCGACCGGATCCAGGAACAGGCACAAAAAGAAGGAATGAGGATAATGGTTGAAGACGGTTTTGTAAAAGCCGCTCAGGGCTTGACCAGCATAGAAGAGATATTGAGGGTTATAAACGAGTAAAATGGCAAAATATTTTTATGTCGCCAAAAATATAAAAGGGGAAGAAAAGACAGGGGAATTGGAAGCAAAAGACGAACATCACTTGGCAAAAATCCTTCATCAGGAAGGATATGTTTTGATTTCCGCGGACGCCGAGAAGGAAGTTGGGGAAAAAAGTTTGGATATAAATATACCTTTTATAAATAAGGTAAGCCTGAAAGAAAAACTTTTTTTCACCAGAAACTTAAAAGTCATGGTTTCCGCCGGAATTTCCCTGCCGAGATCCCTGCGGACTTTAGCCGAAATATCGAAAAATAAGAGATTCAGAAAAGCCCTTTTGGAAATTGTCGAGGAAGTTAATAAAGGGAAAAATTTTTCCGCTTCCCTGTCAAAGTATCCAGATATTTTCCCGGAAATATTCTGCAGTTTGATTCGCGCCGGCGAAGAATCGGGAACCATGGAAGAATCTTTAAAAAACCTGACGCAGCAGTTGGAAAGACAAAACGAGCTGAGATCAAAAATAATAGGTGCCATGATTTATCCCATCGTCATTGTTACAGCCATGCTCGGGATCGGGACACTGATGCTCGTAATGGTTATCCCTCAACTGGCTGCAACATTCCGGGATCTTGGAGTTGAGCTGCCGCTTACGACAAAAATAGTGATGGCCTTGGGAGATTTTGCGACGCAAAGATGGTACTTTCTCATAATGATAATTGTATTACTGGTGGTTGGATTCAGAGTGGCGTTGAAAACAAAAAAAGGGAAAAGGATTCTCGATAAGATTTCTCTAAAAATTCCGATTTTTGCGTCATTGGTTCAAAAAATAAATTCGGCCTACACGATCAGAACAATAGGATCCTTGATAAATTCGGGAGTGCCGATTGTCAGTTCATTGGAAATCACCTCCGGTGTTTTGGGGAATATCTTTTACAGGGAAGCGTTGACCGGATCCGCGGAACAGGTCAGAAAAGGGGGCAAATTATCCGAAGCACTTAAAAATTACGGAGACTTATACCCCGCTGTTGTTATACAAATGATAGAAGTTGGCGAGGAAACCGGAGAAACATCGGAAATCCTTCAAAAACTAGCCGATTTTTTTGAAGAAGAAGTCACAAATGCGACCAAAAACATGTCATCCATCATCGAACCGATATTGATGCTCTTAATAGGAGGGGCAATAGGTTTTTTCGCGATCTCGATGCTTCAGCCGATGTATAGCGTTATGGATACAATAAAATGAGTTTCCAAAATTCAAATTCTAAAACTCGGAGCGTTTCGGGTTTTACTTTTGTAGATGTCTTGATCGGCATTTTTTTGATTTCGATCATCTTTTTGAGTGTTTATGGAATATTCAGGATGAGTATGCTTGTGATAGACCATAATAAAAATAAGATTTCGGCCACCGCGATTGCAAACGGATGGCTGGAAAGGATTAAAAATATGCCTTATGAATCGGTCGGCACAATAGGAGGTTTTCCTGAAGGGATACTGGAGCAGACGACAACGACGATCCAAAACAACGTTCAGTATACGATAGAAAGCAGGATTGATTTCGTCATAGATGATGCCGACGGTACAGAGAATCCGGAAGATGATTGCCCCAACGATTATAAAAGAGTCGAAATAAAGGTATCCTGGTCAGGTAAGCTTTCGGGTACAGCAAAAGCCGGCACCGATATCGCGCCAAAAAACCTTTCTCAGGAATGTGCTGTCGGCGGCGGTATACTTTCAATTTCCGTTTTTGACGCGTACAGCGTAATGGTCCCCTCCCCCTTGATAGAAATAAAAAATCCCGTCACGGGTGAAAACATCAAAACTGCGACTCCCGACAGCGGGATATATAATTTTTCTCTTCCGACTTCGACATACAGAGTAGTAATTTCGAAAGGAGGCTGCAACACTGAAAGAACTTACGGTACGGATGAAATAGCAAATCCGAATTCGGCATTACGGAATCCATTATTAATAGAAGGAAAAACCGCCGAAAGGAGTTTTTCGATAGATAAAACCAGCAATTTTTCGATAGACACCCTTTCTCCATGGGGGACCGAAAATTTTTCAGATTCTTTTCTGGATGAAAATAAAATTTCCGAAAAATCGGATTTGTCGATCGCAGAAGGAGAAATAAATTTGGCAACGGATACAGAGGGATATGTTGCTTTTGGCAACCTGAAATCAATGGAAATTATTCCCGAAAGCCTGACTTCATGGGATTCTTTTACTTTTACCGATTCGGAACCGGCGGACACTGATTTAGAATATCATATATATTTTGCTTCCGGTACCCAATGGTATTTGATTCCCGATGAAGATTTGGACGGAAACCTGGCGGGGTTTGACGAATTCCCCGTAGATTTATCGGGAATTTCTGCCGGAATATATCCCGAATTGAAATTGGCGGCTGATTTTTCAACGGAATCGAGCAGCACATCTCCCGTCCTTTACGATTGGCAAATTTCATGGATTACCCAAAATCCCACTCCGATACCCGGCGCACTGATACAGTTTTACGGGGAAAAAACGCTTGGAACGGACGGCGGCGGAGCCCCGGTTTATAAATGGTCAGTTTCAACGACTTCGGATGATAACGGCCATAAGGAAATTTCTGATTTGGACTTCGATATTTATCATTTTCCCACATCAACGGGAGAGATGCTCGATCTGGTTTCAACAACGCCCGTATCTCCGGTCAATCTCGGGCCGGGCACGACCTCCGCAATTACGATGTATCTGGATGCACAAAATTCTTTATTGCTGACATTGCAAAATTCCGAAACATTGGAGCCGGTATCCCCTGCGAGTGTGAGACTTTACAACAACGGCATCGGCTACGACAGCACTCATTATACCGATCCGGGCGGTCAGATTTATTTCATTCCCTTGGGAATTTCGAGCTACAATTTGGAAATCTCTTTGCCAGGTTATAAATCAACTTCATCTGCGGTTTTCATTTCCGGCGATGAAACAAAAATAATCAAATTGGAACCCGAGGAATAAAATGAAGATAAACAATCGAAAAAAAGGATTTACCATAATCGAAGTATTAGTCGCGATTTTCATTTTTTCTCTTTCCATTGGCTTGATAGTCGGGCTTATCTTCCTTACTTATCAATCGCGGGGATACGCTCAAGAACAGGCAAAGGCGGTTGATGAAGCCAGAAGGGGGGTGGATGCGATGATAAAAGAAATAAGGGAAACTAGGACGGCAGACAACGGTTCATACCCGATAGAAAGGGCTGACGACAGGCAGTTTGTTTTCTATGCCGATATCGATAATGACGGAGAGGCGGAAAGGATAAGATATTTTTTGGGGACGATAACTTCGAATAATCAGATAAAGGAATGCACGGCTCCTTACAGCGATGGAAGCTGCAGCGTCACCTTTTCAAATCTTTTGACAGTAGGCACTTTAAAGTCAGCCCAAGTCAGGGTTTCGCTTGACGGAGATCTGGATGCATCCAACGAATATGTCGCGGTTTCGGCCGATGGAACAACGCTTGATGATGATATGTGCAGGACCGGATGCCTACATTGTGCCGGTGTCTGGCAGGGAAGCACCGTTTTTGACGTAACCTCCCAAGCTTCAAACGGGTCGGTTACTTTTACGGCCAATGCTAATTCTTATGTCAGCCGGCAATGTCCAGCTTCAAACCCGAACCATGCGATGAAGGCGCAATTCGAATTGAGCTGGGCGGAAGAAATTGTCGGGCAGGGTAATGAATTGAAAAGAGGGGTGGTGGAACCAGTCGGCAGCCCCGCTAGCTACCCTCTCGATCAGGAAGTGATTTCTCTTATCACCCCGTATGTCCGCAACAATCCGCCGATTTTTAAATATTACGACAGCGAGGGCATCGAAATTACGCAACTGCCGGATCGCCTTGAGGATACGAAACTGATGAAGATTTATTTGGTCGTGAATATCGATCCGAATCGTCCGCCGAATGAATTCCAATTGGAATCCTTCGCACAATTAAGAAATCTTAAAGAAGAATAAATGATTTCTGCTTTCGGGAAAAAAGGAGTAGTCACCATATACCTTATCGTATTCGGAGGGATATTCTTGATTTTATTCAGCGGACTTTCGGTTTTTATTTTGACCCAGCTCCGGCAATCTGCGGAAAGAGAAGCATGGAATGAAGCTTTGAATATAGCGGAAGCCGGGATAAATTATTACAGATGGTGCATAAACAATAACGTAGAGGAAGATTGCTTGGCCGAAAAGGATTATTATGACCCGTCGGGAAATCTGGCAGGCGGATTTTCCCTCCAGGCAAGCTCCACTGTTTCCTGCGGCCAGGATATTAAAAAAGACATCATTTCCACCGGCTGGACGGATAAGTTTCCGGAAGTCAAAAGAAAAATTTCTGTTTTATACGCGAGGGCATCCGTGGCGGAATTTTCGTATATTTTGGATGCGAGCGTGTGGATAGGGGCGGACCACGAAATAAGGGGGCCTTACCATTCCAACGGGGGAATAAGGATGGATGGAGAAAACCAGTCTTTGATAACTTCTGCTTTACCGGAATGGAATTGTACGAGCACTTTCGGATGTGCTACTTGCCCGACAGGCGACGGTTGCTACCTTCAAGGACAAAACTGCATGTGTCCGGGCGTATTCACCACGACTTTGAACGGTAATCCGGGCCTTTTCAGTTTTCCCGTCCTACCATTTAACTTTGTCGGGATTACAATAGATTTGGGATTGATGAAAACCGCCGCTACAACTTCAGGAGTTTATTTGTTTCCGTCAACCGATATAGATCCGCAGGGCGATGGATACCACATTAAATTTAAGAACAATGGCACCTTTGAAGCATGGATAATTACTGACCTTGCATCCACTTCAGCTTACAGTTTGGAAGAAGGTGATCACGAAGACTTTTTCACAATAACAAATGAGTATCTATACAATACTTATACGATTCCTACAGCTTGTTCCGTCATTTTTATCGAAGACAACATCTGGCCAGAAGGAGAAATAAAAGGAAAAGTTACTGTTGCTTCAGCTAATCTGATTGATACTAACCAAGATACGGACATCGTATTAACTAATGATATTAATTACACAACCCTAGACGGTACCGATGGCCTTGCCTTAATTGGCGAAAGAAATATTCTAATTGGTCCCCAGTCGCTGGACAAACTGGAATTAAGAGGGATTTTCGTCGCCCAAAACGGACGATTCGGTCGCAATCATTATCCAAACAATTTTCGGGACAAGTTGGAAATTTACGGTTCAATTGTTAGCAAGGGAAGGGTCGGAACACAATGGGTTGCGGGTGGGCATATAATCTCCGGCTATACCCAGAGAGAGAGCTATTTCGATATGAATTTAATTTATAATCCTCCTTCTTTTGTTCCGCACGTCGATCCCGATTTCATGATAATCGACTGGAATGAAATAAAGTGAAAAGTTCGGAAGAGTACCTCTATTTCAGTCCGCGGTTTTTTGTTTTGAATTTTTTAATGATATAATTAAAACAATTCAATTATGTCAGACATCTTAAATTTAAAACCGGAAGCATTCGGACTTGATATTTCCGACTTTTCGCTTAAGATCGTAAAACTCAAAAAAAAGAAAAAATTTCTCAGTCTTTCTTCTTTTGGTGAAAAAGAAATAAAACCCGGAATAATTTCGGAAGGAGAAATAAAAGACGGGAAAGCTCTGTCCGGGATCATCAAAGATGCGCTACGTGGGATTTCCGGTTCGAAGTTGGGAACAAAATACGTAATTGTTTCACTGCCCGAAGAAAAATCTTTTTTGCAGGTAATTCAGCTTCCGAAAATGAAAGAAGAAGAAATAGGCAAGGCTGTCTATTTTGAAGCTGAAAATTACGTTCCCATGCCGATAGACCAGGTTTACTTGGATTACCAGATAGTCCCCGCTTTGCGAAATCACCTTGATCATTTGGATGTTTTGATTGCCGCATTGCCCAAGAAGACCGTCGATCCTTATCTGGGTTGTCTAAAATCGGCCGGACTGAAACCGTTGGTGTTCGAAATAGAATCTCAAGCAATCGCCAGATCGCTGGTTGATAAAGAACTGACGGCCTCCCCCGTTTTAATTATCGATTTTGGTGCAACGCGTACCAGTTTTATTATTTTTTCCGGTTATTCCCTAAAATTCACAAGTTCCCTTCCGATTTCGTCGAAGGGTCTTACCGAAGCTATTTCCAGGAATCTTAAAATGGACATGGAAAAAGCGGAAGATCTGAAGATAAAATATGGTCTGGAGGATAAAATAAAATTGAAAGCCGGCGGCGGGAAAGAAGCTTCAAAAGAAAGAAGCGAAGTTTTTGAATCATTAATCCCCAGTCTTACCGATCTCATAGAGCAAATTAAAAAATATTTGGACTATTATCAAACCCATTCGCTCCACGATCATATGCCGCCAAATAATAGGGGTGTATCGAAAATTTTGCTCTCGGGCGGCGGTTCAAACCTAAAAGGACTGGCTGATTTCCTTTCGCTTGAACTGAAATTACCCGTTGAGTTGGCGAATCCTTGGATTAATATTTTACCTAAGCCTTTAAAGGAAGTACCAGGGTTGCCGTTCGATAAATCACTGGGATTTGCGACAGCCTTGGGTTTGGCTTTGCGGGGTATCAACTATAAAAAAATCGATGATTAATCTTTTGCCGCCCTCAGAAAAACAGAATTTACTTGATGAAGAAAAGGGGAAGCTGATTCTGATTTTGGGTTTGACCCTGGCAATTTTCTTAGTAGCCATCATTATGATATTTTTCGCGGTTAATGTCGTTATTTCCAGTGAAGTAAAATCGCAAAAGACCCTTTTGGAGCAGAAAAGCGCGGAATTCAATGAAACGGAAATAAAGATTTTCCAGGATGAAATAGCTGCCGCAAACAAAACATTATACGATTTGAATTATTTTTATAAAGAAGAGACCGATTTTGTTTCCTTTTTGCAGGAAATATCTTCCTTGTTGCCGTCAGGGGTTTTTTTAAAAAACATTTCGATAAATTCAATTGACAAGACAGAAAGCAGGTTTCAGATTTCTTTGTCAGGCTTTGCGCCAACAGTCGAGAATATGGCGGAACTTCAGGAAAATCTGAAAGTAGAAAAAAATTTCAGTCAAGTTTATATCCCACCTTCTATTTGGGTCAAGCAAAGAGATATCGAATTTGATATATCTTTTCAGGCTGTTATCAAAAAATGAAGCAAAAACAAAAAAATTATTTTATTTTTGGGATTTTGATTTTACTGATTTCCTTTTTGGTTTTCGCCGGAATTACCCCGGCCTTCAAACTAATTCAAAAAAATTCCGGGGAATTTTCGTCCCAAAGATCGTTGATGATTTTAATGGAAAATGAAATGGAGAGTCTTGAATTAATAAGGGAAAATTATCAGGACTACGCGCCCAATCTGGAAAAAATCGACAGTCTTTTCATAAATAGGGAAGCACCGATTGAATTCATAAGGTTTTTGGAAAAAATCGCTTCAGACAACAGCGTTTCTATAGCTATTACTCCTTCTATGGCGGAGGAATCTGTGGGACAATCGTGGTCTGAGATGTATTTTCAGTTATCAGCCAGCGGTTCTTCTCTCCATTTTTTGAGATTTTTGGATAAACTTCAGAATTCAATCCATTTAATTGAAATTAAAAGCATATCCGTTCAAAGTAAAGAGGTACCGGGCGATATCGACGCCAGTCTCACCATAAAAGTATTGGCAAAATAAGCAAAATTGAGATGAAAATCGTTTTCAAAAATATTAGGAATATCGTCGGTCAAATCCCGCGGGTTCTCGCAGAGAATTCCTTTTTTGTCGTAATTGTTTCCATAATTCTGACGGTGGCTCTGGGCGCGGTCGTATTTTACAAATACGATATTTTGGTAAAAAAAAGCGAATTGCAGAATCCGGATGTACCCTTTAAATTTCAGGAGAAAATCTACGAAGAAATTATAGGCGAGTGGCAGGACAGAGAGAAAATTTTCAACGAGGCTGGCTCAAAACAATATATGGATCCCTTTAAAACATCCGCTCCCGCAGACATTGACTAAATAGAGTTTTTTGGTAATAATTAAATTTATCTCGTTTCAATATCGGGGTCGGAAGTGACGAAATTTCCGGTAAGTTTTGCATCGCCCTCATAGTTCAACGGACAGAACACGAGTTTTCTAAACTTGCAATGGAGGTCCGATTCCTCCTGAGGGCACCCTTCGACGCAGCTCAGGGTAAACTTAAAATGGTGGTTATGGTGTAATGGCAGCACTAGAGTTTGTGGAGCTCTCAGTACGGGTTCGAATCCCGTTAACCACCC
>JAZDIT010000032.1:0-2618 GCA_043804755.1 Patescibacteria group bacterium
TTATTCCCGCCGATCTGGCTTACGGCCAGGGCGGTGTTTCAGGAGTGATTCCTCCGAATGCGACAATTATTTTTGAAATTGATCTTCTGAGCATCAACTGAAACAGCTTCAATGAAACTCAATGTTCTCTACGAGGACAACCATCTTGTTGCGGTTTTCAAGCCAGCAGGCGTATTGACGCAGGGCGACAAAACTGGCGATGCCAGTTTGATGGACGAAGTAAAAAAATATCTCAAAGAAAAATACCGGAAACCCGGCAATGTTTTTTTGGGATTGCTGCATCGTTTAGACAGGCCGGTTTCAGGAATTATTCTATTTGCAAAAACCGGTAAAGGCGCTTCGCGCCTGTCCGAGCAATTCAGGAATCGTTCGGTTAAAAAAATCTATCATGCTATAGTCATCGGAAAACCCGAAAAAGACAAAGGAGAATTTGTAAACTATCTCAAAAAGAACGAGGAAGTAAAAAGGGCGGAAATAACGAAAGAAGGAGAGGGCCAACTGGCTGAGCTCATTTATGAAATCATCGAATCAAATGGTAAATATTCGCTTCTCAAAATAAGAATAAAGACGGGAAGATTCCATCAGATCAGGGTCCAGCTTGCCGCAGCCGGATTTCCCATTCTTGGAGACGTAAAATACGGCGCAAAATCAGCTCTGCCCGACAGAAATATCGCACTTTCCGCAACTGCACTTTCATTCCAAACCGCCACGACAAAAGAAAAAAAAGAAATTTCCATTCCCATCCCCGCAGAATGGCAAAAATATATCAAAAATTGAGAAAATGATCAGCAATCTTGAAAAAGAACTTCAAAATAAGTTCGACAAGAAAAAGGCCAAACTCTTACAGGGTTTTTTCAAAACCGGAAAAGGGGAATACGGAGAAGGGGATTTGTTTTTGGGTATTGTTGTGCCGCAATTGCACAAGATCGCCTCAGAATACGCGAATTTAGTCTTAAAAGACCTCCAAAAAACGATAAAAAGCAAATTCCACGAGGAAAGACTGGCGACATTATTCATTCTTGTTTTAAAATTCGAAAAGGCAAATGAAGCCGAAAAAAAGAATATTTACGATTTTTATATAAAAAATAGAAAATACGTCAATAACTGGGATCTTGTGGATTTATCTGCGCCCAAAATCGCCGGAGCTTATCTTAAGAATAAGGACAAATCCCTGCTTTATAAATTTGCGAAGTCAAAAAATCTCTGGGAAAGGAGAATAGCGGTGCTTTCAACTTTCCATTACATCCGCAACGGCGATTGCTGGGATGCGACAAAAATTGCAAAAATTCTGAAAAACGATAAACACGACCTGATTCAGAAGGCAGTCGGTTGGATGCTGCGGGAAATAGGGAACAGGTGCGGGCGTAAAATTGAAGAAAAATTTCTGGAAGAGAATCATAAAAACATGCCAAGGACCATGCTGCGTTATGCGACAGAGAAATTCCCGGCAAAAATCCGCAATTATTATCTTAGAAAATGAAACCAAAAAAGCGCCCCGCGGGGCGCTTTTTTATTTGTGTATTTCCAAAAATTTATGCTAATATGTATTAACATAAATTTTCTGCCAAAATGCCAACACTCCCCATCGTATTCTATTCCTTATTCGCTATCTTATCTTCTCTCATAGTGAGTCTGAGCTTATTCCTTCGTTTGAAAAAGAATAGCCTTCTGACGGACACCCGGACCTTTTTCACGCACTACTCGCTGGGGTTTTTACTGTCCGGATTTGTTTACATTCCCGTTTTATTGATAAATCTGAGAATCAATATCAGCAATTCTTTTCTTCTGGTTCTTTATACCCTCAGTTTTTTTTCAATACTTTTTGCTTATATCTCTTTCTACCGCGGCACGATTTTTCTGTTTCTCAAAGACAGGTTCTTTACCACCATTTTTCCTTTGATTATGATGCCTCTATTTGCGATTGCTGTCATGGTCGTACTTTATATTTTTGAAATAGATTTATTCCTAATAATGACGATTGCCCTGTGGGCTTTTATTTTCCCGTTTAATTCATTTTTAGGTTTCGCATTTCTCAATCTGTTTTTCAGAGGAATGGATCTGGAAAGGGATAAAAAACAGCCCGTCGCTTTACTTTTGAGTTTATCCTGGTTTTTTATATTGATCCTTGATTTTGCGCTTTGGGTGAATTTTGCGGCATATCCCCAGGAATTCTTCATATTGAGACTGGCGATGTCGCAAGGGTGGTTCATTTTAAGGGGCATCGCTTATGCGTTATTCTTGTTGGCATTTCTTGCATACGCAAGATATCTGCAGCATCTCGATTCAACAAAGAAAAATAATTTCTAAAAGATTTATAAATGGCAAAAAATAAGATTAAAAACAAAAAAAAGACAAATTCTGTGACGGTGAAAAGTGCCGGACAGATCGTATTGTCTCCAACCGAAGAAATTAAACTGAAAAGAACCAAAATCAGGGTGATTGGAATCGGCGAGGGCGGAAGTTCAATCGTTTCGGAGATCGCTTCAAGGGTCAAAAAAGCTTCCTTTGTAGCCGCGAATACGAATGTAAAAGCGCTCAGGGAAGTTAGAAGAAACGTCCTGCGTTTTCCGTTCGGCGAAGCGTTTACTCACGGCTTGGGAACGGGAATGAATGTGGAA
>JAZDIT010000033.1:0-19152 GCA_043804755.1 Patescibacteria group bacterium
ACTGCGAAAACGACGGAGAATGGGACAAGACGATTACTACAAGCACCAATCCTTACACAGCCTCGGACTTGTGCGATTATACTTCTGCGGGAGAATATACCGCCAAAGTCAGAGTGGAAAGAGACAATTTGACAAAAGAAAATACTGCGCAAATAAACGTCAATTCTTGTGGCGAAGAAGATGATCTTTCAGTAACTCTCGATGCCAATCCCGATTCGGGCTGTGCGAAATTGAAGAATGTTGATTTGAAAGCAACAGTTTCCGGATCCGTGACGGGAATTATTAAATACTCTTTTGATTGTGAAAATGACGGGGACTGGGATAAAGTCATTGAAACTGATAACAACCCTTATACCGCAACAGACCTTTGCGATTATACTGCAAAGGGGACTTATACCGCAAAAATAAAAGTGGAAAGAGGGGGATTGACTGACACGGATACTGATGAAATTAAAGTAACTTCAACCTGCGGCGGGGGAGGCGGAGGCGGAGTTACGCCGGGTAATTCCTATATTTCAGTTGATTTGGATGCGAATCCGAAATCCGGATGTTATCCTTTAAATAACGTTGATCTGACAGCTACTATTTCGACTGTACTTTCCGGAGCTGCGACCTATTATTTTGACTGCGAAAACGACGGTAACTGGGACGAAGTGGTGACGAAGCTTGCGAATTCCTACACCAGCGAAGTCTGTGATTACAGCAGGGCCGGAACATATACCGCGAAAGTCAGAGTTGATAAACAGGGATATGCGGCGGAAAATACCGCGAAAATAAACGTCAGTTCTTCCTGCGGGGTTTTGGGCGCAAGCTCAATCTATCTGTCTGTAAACAAATTGGTAAAGAATCTTTCGGATGGAACCGCTTTCGTTGAAACGGTGGCGGCCGATCCCGGCGAAGTGCTTTTGTTCTCGATCCAGATAAGTTCAGGCAGCTATTCTTTAAGAGATCTGAACGTCAGGGATTCATTGCCGGCCAATATAACGTTGACGCCCAACAGCCTGAAGATAAACGGTGTTGCAGTTTCGGGAGATATAACAAAAGGAATAAACATCGGCAATATGGCGGCAAATGATACCAAAACCCTGACTTTCGAAGCAACTGTCGCTTCGGCTGACAAATTCAGCTTTGGAGAAAACAATCTCATCAATACCGTAATTGTTTACAGCACTGAAGCTTCAGGTTCTGATATCGCCAAAATACTCGTCACCAGAAAATCGGTGGCGGGAGCTGCGACCGGAATTGCTACGGGTCTCACCAACAATATTTTTGTGGATTCGGTCGTGATACCTTTGGCAGTAGCCTTATTGCTTATCTGGATTTTCAAAACAAGGATACTGAAATTCGAGGAATGGTTTGATGCCAGGAGAAAAGCATACCTGACATTCAAATCGGATAAAGTTTTGAAGACAAAGATAATGAAAACAAGGTTGAAAGAAGTTTTGGGAAGAAGGATATCATAAATTTAATGAATTTGGTCGAGGAGGCCCCGAAGGGGGCCTCCTTTAAATTTTAGGGGAAAATTGATAAAGTGAATTATGTTTCGGACGGTACGGTATTTCGCATTCACCCCGCACCAAAAATATGGACGATTAGCTCAGCTGGTTAGAGCGCATCGTTCACATCGATGAGGTCGCTGGTTCGAGTCCAGCATCGTCCACCAATTTTGGTACGGGGCAGGCATTGCAGATAGTTCAAGCTCTTTCAGAGCGCAGTCCCGTAGTGAACGAGCGAAGCGAGTTCTACTAGGGACGAATCCTGTACCGTCCACGCTTCGACTCGTTCCTCGCTCAGTGTAAACATCGACTCGTTCCTCGCTCAGTGTAAACATCGGCGAGGCGAAGTGCCCTGAGTTTACCGAAGGGCAACAAGTTCTTTTAAAGAAGGGAGGTGCCGTTGAGAAGAGGTCGCTGGGGTATCTGCAGTTCGTGCGGGAAATTTGGGATAATCCATACATCGAAATATGACGGACGGTCTCTTTGCCGGGCATGCTATCTCAAAGCGCGTTATCATGACACGTCTTTATACAAACCATGCTCAAAATGCGGCAATGTGAGACCCGTGGCGGCACATGATTGCGGCAAGCCGTTATGCCACAATTGCTATGTCAAGGGTCGCAAGCCGAAATTCGGCATTTGCGTTGAATGCCGGGAATCTAAAGCAATCCAGGCATTAGGGCGTTGTTGGGCCTGTTACCAACGGCAGCACCGCGCAAACACGGTTATCCGATCCGCGTAGATCCTTATTAAGGATTGCGCGGATTTTTTATCGAATAAAAGAAAAAGAGGACCTACTCAATTGTTGAGCAAGTCCTCTCACTTTGTTTTTCTTTCCCGCCCCTGCCAGATTCTGATGATATTTTCACGATGGGCAAAAATGACGAGAGTCGTCATCGCGAAAACAGTTAGGGTATAAACAGGGAATTTGAGCAGGAGGAAAAGAATTAGAAGGGATACCATAAGAGCTACGCTTGCCAGGGAGACTCTTCTTCCGCCGTAAATATACGTTCCGAGCCAGGAACCGATTATGATAACCACGGAAACCGGAACCCAGAGCATGGGATTCGGGTGGCGTATTAGGGCGTCAAGCAGAAGGAAAAACGTGACTCCCATAGTTGCTGCGACGCCTTTTCCGCCCTTGAAATTCAGGTAAAACGGGAAGACGTGTCCGGCAACAATTGCTGGAAGCGCCAAAATTGTGATGTCGGCCCGCCAGAAAACAAGGACAAGGAATGCAGGGACGGCTCCCTTCAGGAAATCGAAAGTTCCCACTAGCAAGGCTTTCTGTTTTCCGATCACGCGAGACACGTTTGTCGCGCCCGTGCTTCCGCTTTCAATTCCGCGGATGTCTTTTCCCGTTTCCTTTTTCGTCCAGAAGTATCCTGGGGATAAGGATCCGAGTAGATAGCCGGCCAAGGCGATTACGAGAGCAGCAAATCCGTCCATTTTCACCTCCTCTGATATAAATTCGTATTAAGGGCTGTTTTCTCCTACTTAGATATAAGCTTATTCCCGTGTATAAATCAAGTATTTATTCATTCGAAAATTAGTGCTAAAATGGAATAACTTAAAATTCCGAAAAATCTCAAATGACCGAAAAGGAAAAAATTCTGTCAGTCGTTTCATTTCTTCTGTTTTCCTTTGTTATAGGAGGATTTTTTTTATTCGAACGGACTTGGGAATCCCAACCCAATCCGGCGGAAAACGTAATTCAGTATAATAAAAACCAAAACAGAAGCAACGCTACAAATACGGAAGAAAACAACACCTCAACTGACCAGACCTCGGTTATTGATTTTGTGGAAAATATTCCGGATTATCAAACTTTCGGGAATGCGGTGACACGGGAAGATGCGCTGGAGATAGCGGATAATGCCAGGGGCGTTTATATGAACGAAAGCGTCGCAAACTCAAAATCTTCATCGGCAAAAGCGGACATCTTGAATCTTTTGGATGAAACCGAACTTAATGCCGTTGTCATCGACATTAAAGAGGCAAACGGGCCTTATCTGACGGATTATCTCAAAAAATTCATCGAAGAGCTCCATCAGAAAAATATCTGGGTAATCGCCCGAATCTGCGCTTTCAGGGACTCGTCTCTCATTACGGAAAAACCGGAATGGTATCTGGGAAAATATGTTACAAGCACGGAAGCCACGACAACCGAGCTTTGGCAGGATAACGGGGGAAATTACTGGCTGGATCCGTCAAATCAGGAGGTTCAGGATTACATTATCAAGTTTGCGGAAAAAGCCATCGGGTTCGGTTTTGATGAGCTTCAATTCGATTATGTGCGTTTTCCTTCCGACGGTAGTGTGAAAGAAATTATTTATCCTTCGTATGACGGCGTACAAAAAAAATATGAGGTCATAAAGGACTTTTTCGCCAATCTTTCGGAGTCACTGAGAATTTACAGGCCGTCCATAATCCTTTCGGCGGATATTTTCGGATATGTTGCAGGCCAGTATCAGGCATTGGAAATCGGACAGAGAGTGGCGGATGTTGCCGATGTTTTTGATTATGTCTCATTTATGCTGTATCCAAGCCATTTTTACAACGGATTTTATTCTCCGGAAGATCCGATAAGAATTTTGCCGGCTGTCGACTATCCGTATAATTCAACCGATACGACAATAGTATCTTCCAACCACCCTTACGAAGTCGTATTAAGATCTATTTTCTCCGCATCCGATCTGCTTTTAAGTTTAAATTCCACGACCAAAATTCGTCCCTGGCTTCAGGATTTCAACTTGAAAGCCGATATGGACAGGGAAATTTATTATGACGCGCAAAAAATCAGGGCACAGATACAGGCATCCGAAGATGCGGGAGTTTCCGGCTGGCTTTTGTGGAATTCTTCAAATAGCTACACGGAAGACGCGCTCAACCCCGCATTTTAAAAAGGTTCTGATAATTTATAAAGGAAGTCGTTTGAACGGCCGGCAACCCAACCGTGCGCATCCAAAGCCACGGTTTTTGATTTGTGCTAATATCTATGTAATATGGCAGACAGAATTATCTTACACATTGATATGGATTATTTTTTTGCGCAGATTGAGGAGCGCGACAGCCCGCATTTTCGGGGAAAGGCCGTTGTTGTCGGCGCGGATCCCGAAGGGGGCAGGGGCAGGGGAGTGGTTTCCACCGCGAATTATGTTGCGAGGAAATACGGTATACATTCGGCTTTGCCCATTTCAACGGCATACCGGCTTTGTCCCGAGGCCATATTTTTGCCCGTTGATATGGAAAAATACCAGGAAGTTTCCGGCAGGATCATGGAAATCGTGAAAAGCCACTCTCCGATTTATGAAATCGGCGGGCTGGATGAAGCATATTTGGATATAAGTTTTGCAAATGACCATTCAAAAGCGGAAGAACTGGCCATGACCCTGAAAAAAGAAATTTTAGAAAAAGAAAAACTGACGGCCACCATAGGCATCGGTCCGAATAAGATGATCGCAAAAATCGCGGCAAAAAAAGCAAAGCCGGACGGGCTGATGGCAATTACCCTTGAAAAAGCGGAACAATTCCTTGAACCGCTGGATATCGAGGACTTACCGGGAATCGGACCCAAGACTGCCGAAAAATTCAGGACAGCAGGTATAAATACCGTAAAAGACCTTAGAAAGCTATCTTTATCCGATTTAAAAAATATGTTCGGCGTTGTGGGGGAATACTTTTACGAACGGGCAAGAGGAAGAGACGATTCGGAAGTGTCCTTCGAAGGAGAAATTAAATCAACCGGCAGGGATCACACTTTCTCTGCCGATACGAGGGACCCGCAACTCATATTTAAAGTTTTCGACGATCTTATCAAAGATGTTTCTGGCGAACTGTCCGAAAATAAATTTTCCTTCAAAACGATAACGGTTATATGCCGTTTTACCGGTTTTGAAACCCACACGAAATCCCTGACTTTGAAAAAACACACTAAAGATTTTAGAATATTAAAAAAGGAATCGAAAAAACTGCTTTTAAAATTCATGTTGGAAAACCCAAAGCTTATCCGCCTGATCGGAGTAAGAGTTTCTTCCTTTAAGTAGCGCATTTATTGTTTCTTTTTCACCGGATTGTGGTAAAATGTTTTATATGCTTAAATTCAACAGAAAAATAATTTTCATAGTTTTACCGCTGGTTTTGTCCGGCGCTATTTTTGCCGGAGGATTTTACTTCGGAGAATACCATAAAAAGTGTCCTACATGCCCGCCATCGGACGTTGATTTGTCTTTGCTTTGGGAAACCTGGAATGAACTGGAAAACAAATACGTCGATAAGGGCGACCTTGATGTCCAGAAGATGATTTTCGGCGCGATTTCCGGAATGGTAAGTTCGCTCGGTGATCCTTATACTATTTTCTTCTCTCCCGACGAATCGAAAATATTCAAGGAAGATGTCAGGGGAATATTTGAGGGAGTGGGAATGGAAGTGGGAGTTCGGAACGGTCAGCTTCAGATAATCGCACCATTGGAAAACACCCCGGCTCAGAGGGCCGGATTGAGAGCGGGAGACAAGATTTTGGAAATAGACGGCACATCGACATCCGGTATGACATCCGAAGTGGCGGTTTCCCTGATAAGAGGGAAGAGAGGAACCGATGTGAAGCTTCTTATCATGCGGGAGGGGTGGGAAGAGTCTAAAGAATTCGTTTTGACAAGAGAATTGATTGAGATTCCTTCATTAAAGCTGGAGATCAGGGAAATCGGCGGGGAAAGAGTGGCTTATCTGACTTTATACCAGTTTTCCGAGAATGCCAGTTTCGATTTCAACGTGGCGGCAAACAATATTTTGAACAGTTCGGCGAAAAAAATAATCCTTGATCTCAGGAACAATCCGGGCGGATATCTGGAGGTTGCCCAATTCATTGCCGGATGGTTTCTGCCCGAAGGGCAGGTTGTAGTTACCGAAGATTTCGGATCGGGCAAGATCAAACAGGATTACAAAGCCGATGGGCCTTCCGATTTCGCAGATTATCCTATGGTCGTGCTGATAAACGAAGGTTCGGCATCCGCATCGGAAATTTTGGCGGGTGCTTTGAGAGACAACCGGAATATACAACTTATCGGGCAAAAATCCTTCGGGAAGGGTTCCGTCCAGGAACTTATCGATTTGAGTGACGGTGCTTCAGTTAAAATAACGGTTGCAAAATGGCTTACTCCCAAGGGCGTATTGATTACTGATGTGGGGTTGGAACCGGATGTCTCAGTCGAGATAACCGATCAGGATTATGAGGAAGGAAAGGACCCGCAATTGGACAAAGCAATTGAAATTATTCAGAGTTTATAATATAATATCGTAATATATTAAATTTATATTTTTGAAATGAAAGTTATTCTGTTAAAAGATGTAGAAGGGGTTGGAAAGAAATATGAAGCAAAAGACGTGAAAAACGGCTACGGCAGGAATTTTTTGGTTCAGAAAGGACTGGCAAAGCCCGCCACAAAAGAGGCCTTGATTTGGGTTGAAACGCAAAAAGAAATAGAAAACAAAAAATCTGAAGAGGACTTGAAGAAGATACAGGAACAGGCGTCCACAATAGACGGACAGGAAGTCGTGGTGTCGGTGAAAGTCGGCGATGAAGACCAGCTTTTTGAATCCGTGAATGTGCAAAAAATCGTCGAAAAACTTAAAGAGCTCGGATTTGAAGTTAAAAAAAGTCAGATTGAACTGGAAAAACCGATAAAAGAATTAGGGGAACATTCCGTTAAAATAAAATTCGACCACAACCTGGAAGGAGAAATCAGAGTTATTGTTTCAAAAGAAGAAGAGGTCTGACGGGTGCAAATAAAATAATTTTCTAAACTGATTATGGCAAAATATATTTTTGTCGCCGGTGGCGTGATGTCCGGAGTCGGCAAGGGTGTGACTACGGCGGCAATCGGAAAAATTTTGCAATCCAAAGGATTCGGAGTGACGGCGGTCAAAATCGACCCGTATGTCAATGTCGATGCCGGAACGATGAATCCCATAGAACATGGAGAGGTTTTCGTGACTGATGACGGCACGGAGTGTGACCAGGATCTCGGCAACTACGAAAGATTTCTCAGTGAAAATCTTTCCACGGAAAATTACATTACGACAGGCAGGGTTTATGATGCGGTCATCCGAAGGGAAAGAAATCTGGAATACGGAGGCAAGTGCGTGGAAGTGGTGCCCCATATCCCGGATGAAGTAATCTCCCGGATTCAAAATGCGGCCAAAAAAACCAAGGCAGATTTTGTTTTAATTGAAATTGGCGGAACGGTGGGCGAATACCAGAACCTTTTGTTTTTGGAAGCGGCCAGAATGATGAAGCTGCAGCGTCCGAAAGACGTGCTCTTCGTTTTGGTAAGCTATCTGCCGGTTCCGAAAATGATAGGCGAAATGAAGACGAAACCCACCCAGCACGCCGTAAGGTCAGTCAATTCGGCGGGTATACAGCCCGATATAATAATAGCCAGGTCCGAAGTGCCAATTGACCAGCTGCGAAAGAGGAAGATTTCAATTTTCTGCAACGTCCAGGAAAAAGACGTCATCTCGGCGCCTGATGTCGATTCCATTTACGAAATACCGATTAATTTTGAAAAAGATAAAATCGGCAAGCTGATTCTTGAGAAATTGGGCCTGAAATCGAGGAAAGAAAATCTGAAAGACTGGGCAAAGCTCGTGAAAACGATTAAGAGCGCCAAAAAGAAAGTGAAAATCGGTATCGTTGGGAAATACTTCGAGACAGGGGATTTTACTTTGGCGGATTCCTATATTTCCGTTATCGAAGCCGTAAAACACGCCTCGTGGTTTCATAACAGAAAACCCGAGATGACCTGGCTTTCTTCGGAAGTATATGAAAAGAACCCGCGAAAATTAAGCGAATTGAAAAATTTTGACGGAATAATAGTGCCGGGCGGATTCGGAAGCAGGGGAGTTGAAGGAAAGATAAAAGCCATCGGTTATTGCAGACTGCACAAGATACCTTATTTCGGACTTTGTTTCGGGATGCAATTGGCAATCGTAGAATTTGCGAGGAACGTTTGCGGGATGAAAGATGCGAACACGACAGAAATCGTAAAGCATTCCAAATATCCCGTAATCGACGTGATGCCTGACCAGAAGATCCTAATAGAAGAAAAAAGATACGGAGGAACAATGAGATTAGGGATTTATCCATGCCAAATAAAAGGCGGAACGAAAGCTTTTTCGGCTTATTCGAAATCCGGCTGGGGCAGGAAAAACAAAAAAGGCGATATCTTGGTTTTGGAAAGACACCGCCACAGATACGAATTGAATAACGAATTCCGAAAAGAGTTGGAGAACAGGGGATTGATATTATCGGGAATCAACCCCGACAGAGATTTGGTTGAAATAGTTGAACTGAAAAAACATCCGTTTTTTGTCGGCACGCAATTCCATCCAGAATTCAAATCCAAACCATTGAATCCCCATCCCTTGTTCAGAGAATTCATCAGGGCTTGTTTGAGGTAATTACTCCACGTTTACTACTCTTATGGTTTTCCGGGAATTATCAAACCCGGTTTTGCTTTTTGTAACAAAAGAAACTTTGCCGGCTTTCATGGCGTAAAGAGTATCATCTCTGCCTTTTTTGACGTTTTTTCCGGCGATGAATTTTGTTCCCCTCTGGCGGACTATGATATTTCCGGCATTTGCTTTTTCGCCTGCGGAAATTTTTATCCCCAAATATTTCGGAAGAGCATCTCTTCCCAGTCTTGATGTACCTGATGTTTTAGTTTTTGCCATAGTGATTGTACCAAGTGATTAATTACAATATTAGAAATATTATCAGGGAATTCGGGTTTTGTCAAAGGAGAAGCGGAATGGCGAAAGCGGTTATTCTGTGATAAAATACAAAAATGTTTGATAAATTATGGATTTTCGTCAAAACCTATAAAAACGATATAATTTTGCTGATCGGCGTAATTTTGATTTCCTTGCTCTCATTTGCAACGGGGTATATCATAGCCAGGCAGCAGGGGAAAGAACCGGTTAAAATAGAATTCAGGACGGATTATCCAGAATATAGGGTATTATGAAAACAGCTATAGTCGGTGCCGGAATATGCGGATTATATCTTGCATGGAAATTATCCGAAAAGGGGGAGAATGTTACCGTTTTTGAAAAGAAGGAAAAAATCGGAAAAGAGGTTTGTTCCGGGTTGTTTTCAAAGAAAATTCTGGATTTCATTCCGGAAAGCGAAAGTTTGGTCCAGAATGAAATTGATTTTGTTCTGATACATTTTCCGAAGAAAATCTTTAAAATTGATTTTACAGATAAATTTTTCGTAATAAATCACGCGCGGCTGGACGGTATAATATATAATTTGGCCAGAAATGCCGGAGCGGAAATATTATTGGATCATTGCGTCGGTCCTTTCCCCGAGGGATTTGAGAGGATAATCGGCTGCGATGGGGCGATGTCGCAGGTAAGGAAGAATTTGGGAATGCGGGATCCGAAATTCCGTTTGGCGATTCGGGGATTCTTGCCTAAAAAGGACTTTTCTAATTTTGTGGAAACTTGGGCGACAAAGGCCGGATTTATATGGAGAATTCCGCGCGGCGAGAATACCGAATACGGAATAATCGAAGAGCCGAAAATTTGCGGAGCGATTTTCGAAGAATTTTTACAAAAAAATAACATTTCCCTGAATGATAAAAAATCGGCGCTTGTGCCCTGCGGGTTCCTAGTTCCGGAAAACAAAGAAATCACTCTGTGTGGTGATGCGGCAGGCCTTACCAAACCCTGGTCGGGAGGAGGAGTTATCTGGGGGCTGACGGCTGCCGATGCACTCTTGAAAAATTTTCCCAATTTCTTAAAATATCAGCGAGAGTGCAAAAAGATTTTCAGGTTCAATTTTGTCTTTTCAAGAGTTGCAACCAAAATAGTTTATTTCATGGGTTTCAATATCCGATGGATATTGCCTTCGAGATTCAGAATAGAGGGCGATTTTTTAAAGAAGTGAAAAATACAAAAATTCCACATCATTTAGGAATAATCTTGGACGGAAACCGCAGATGGGCGGAAAAGCGGGGATTGTCTCCGCTCCAGGGGCATAAAAAGGGAGCGGAAACCGCGAAAAAAATAGCGGAAGACGCCGAAAAGAGAGGCATTAAAATCCTCACTCTTTTTGTTTTTTCCACCGAAAATTGGAAGCGCCCTAAAGTAGAAGTCAGTTATCTGATGAATTTATTGAAAAAAATTCTGTCGGAATATTCAAAAAGAAACAGCAAAACAGATATTAGAATCAAGGTAATAGGTGAACGAAAGAATCTGCCCGCAACACTAAGAGAAGAGATCAAAAGGGTGGAAGAAGCGACGAAAGACAGAAAGGGAATGGTCCTGAATTTCGCTTTAAGCTACGGAGGAAGAGCCGAAATAGTCCAGGCGGTTAAAAATATTATCGATAAGAAAATTCCGGTGGGTGAAATAAACGAAGATACGATAAAGGAGAATCTTTGGACTTCAGATGTCGACCTCGTGATAAGAACGGGCAGAGAACAACGCATTTCAAATTTCTTGCTCTGGCAGTCGGCTTATTCGGAATTTTATTTTTCGCCGAAATATTGGCCGGATTTTACCGAAAAAGATTTGGATGAGGCCCTCGCCGAATATGAAAACCGGCAGAGGAGGTTCGGCAATTAATGAATAATTAATAGATATCAATCCAAAATTATGAAAAAATTATTGCTCGTCATTCTCTCAATATTAATCGTGGTGGCTGCGGGGCTGGCGGTTCTGTATTGTAAAAACAGCAGAAAAATTGCGGCGGGTGTTACCAATTTCGATGAATGTGCAGCTGCGGGACACCCGATTTTAGAATCTTATCCCCGAAGCTGCAAAACGCCCGACAACAGAACTTTTACCGAATACATCGGAAACGAACTGGAAAAACAAAATCTGATCAGGATTTCCACACCCCGGCCAAACACTCTCGTATCGAGTCCGCTGGTCGTTACCGGAGAGGCCAGAGGATTTTGGTTTTTTGAGGCCTCTTTCCCGGTAAAAATACTGGATTCAAACGGCGTTGAGCTCGGAATCGGAATAGCTCAGGCAAAATCCGACTGGATGACGGAA
This sequence comes from Patescibacteria group bacterium, assembly GCA_043804755.1. Taxonomy (GTDB): domain Bacteria; phylum Patescibacteriota; class Minisyncoccia; order Minisyncoccales; family JAQTPW01; genus JAZDIT01. Next base: position 11,559 of record JAZDIT010000033.1, read on the forward strand.
AATTTCGTGCCCTTCGAGGCGACTCTCGAATTCGCGATGCCGACGGTTAAAAACGGCATCCTGATACTCGAAAGAGATAATCCATCCGGTTTGCCGGAAAATGCCGATTCTCTGTCAGTCCCCGTAAAATTCAGCAATTAGTCAGTTAAAAAACACCCATTTGGGTGTTTTCGTTTGCCGAATATGAGGTATAATTAGGTAATATTAAATTAGCGTATGAAAGAAAGTATTATAGCAAAATTGAAGAAATACAATCTGTTGGGCAGGGGAGGAGCGGAATTTCCGACGGCGTTGAAATGGGAATCTGTAAAAAAGGAAAAGGCTGAGAAAAAATACGTTGTTTGCAACGGATCAGAAGGAGAGCCGGGTGTCTTTAAAGATGGTTTTATACTTGGAAACTATCCCGGAAGAGTCATAGAAGGCATAAGAATTGCTCTAAAAACGGTAGGCGGAAATTGTGCTTTTATTTATTTAAATAAAGATTATTACCGGAAATTCAAAAAGAAACTGGAAAAACTGATTGGAAACGCACCCATTAGCTTGTTTGAAAGGCCCGATGGATATATCGCGGGAGAAGAAACGGCTTTGTGTGAAGCTATCGAAGGAAAAAGACCGGAACCAAGAGAAAAACCTCCATTCCCTGCACAATCGGGAATTTTCGGATATCCTACGCTGATTGACAACGTAGAGACGCTTTATTATGTTGCGAAAATCGCCGAAGACGATTATGAAAACACGAGATTTTATTCCATTTCGGGGGATGTTAAAAAGAAAGGAGTTTTTGAGCTGCCCCTGGATTATTCAATTTCAAAAGTACTCAAAGAAACTGGAAATTTGCCCGACTTCGATTTTTTCATACAAGTGGGCGGCGGAGCATCGGGAGAGGTTTTGCTTCCCGGCGAACTGAAAAACCGGAAAGTATGCGGTGCGGGGGCCATTGTCGTATATGACAGGAAAAAAACAAGTCCGATGATTTTGATGAAAAAGTGGGCGAATTTTTTCAATACAGGAAATTGCGACAAATGCGTGCCGTGCCGGGAAGGGGCATTCAGAATAATGAAAATGCTTAAAAAGGGAAAAATCAGCCAGGGAATAATGCAGGATATGCTTTTTGTCCTGCGGGAAACAAGTTTCTGCGCGTTGGGGGAAGGAATGGTGGTGCCTTTTGAAACCCTATTAAATAAAATATATAAGAAATGAATCCGGATAAAATCGGAATCAAAATAAACGGAAAGAAAGCCGTGGCGGAAAATGGCAAGACCGTTTTGGAAGTTCTCAGAATGTCAGGAATAAAAGTTCCCACTCTTTGTTATCATTCGGATTTGGACATTAAAGCTAACTGCCGGATCTGCATGGTGGAAGTGAAAGGGAAGAAAGATTTATGCCCCTCCTGTTCCATGAAGATATCGGAAGGGATGGAAATCATTACGGATTCTCCGCGGATAAGAAGAGCCAGGAAAATCAATCTGGAATTGCTTTTTGCCCAGCACAGGGAAGAATGTACAGACTGCATTTGGGGGTTTGACTGCCGGCTTTTGAAGCTTGCCAAACAATACAAGATAAACATAAAAAGATTCATTGACAGAAAAACAAATTATCCCGTTTACGAATTCGGGCCCGCCCTCATTTTTGACAGTTCAAAATGCATTGATTGCAAAAACTGCGTTGAAATGTGTCAAAGGCAGGGAGTTTGTTTCCTGGAAGTGAAGGAAAAAGACGATTTTTTCCAGATTTTTCCCTCGGCCGACAAAAAACGGGATTGTATTTATTGCGGACAGTGCATAGTCCATTGCCCGACGGGGGCTTTTGAAGCGGCGGGTGAATTCGAGGAAGTCGAGAAATCCCTGAAGCAAAAAGACAAAGTTGTCATTTTCCAGTTTGCACCGGCCATAAGAACCAGCATCGGCGAAGAATTCAATATGCCTGCAGGTTCGGTAGTCACTGAAAAACTGGTGGCTGGCATAAGAAAGCTGGGAGTTGATAAAGTTTTTGACGTAAGTGTAGGCGCGGATTTTGCAACTGCAGAAGAAGCAAACGAATTCATTGGAAAACTGAAAAAAGGAACGGGACCCTGTTTCTCTTCGTGCTGTCCGGCATGGGTGAAATTCATCGAATTCAATCATCCCGAATTGATTCCTCACCTGGCTACCACCAGATCTCCGCAAATGATAATCGGCGGATTGATAAAGACATACTGGGCGAAAAAAGAAAAAATCGATCCGAAGAAAATAGTTGTTGTTTCAATTATGCCGTGTGTGGCGAAAAAATACGAAATTGAGAGGCCAGAGCTGAAAATTAACGGATTAAAGCCGGTGGATTATGTCCTGACGACGCGGGAATTGGCTTATCTTTTTGTAAAGCATAAAATAGATTTGAGAAAGATCAAGGGCGAGAAAGCGGATTCTCCTATGGGGTTTCCTTCGGGAGCGGGTGTAATTTACGGAGCGAGCGGGGGAGTTGTTGAATCCGTTTTGCGAACAGCCTGCGAAAAAATGACGAATAAGAAACTGGCAAAACTGGATTTTGAATTTGTGAGAGGCCAACAGGGTATAAAAAGGGTTTCGGTCAATCTTGGCGGAAGGAAAATAAGGATTGCCGTTGCAAACGGAATCGGAAATGCAAAAAAAATTCTGGAAGAATTGAAAGAGAATCCCAAAGCATATGACGCGGTGGAAGTGATGGCCTGTCTGGGCGGATGCATAGGGGGCGGCGGCCAGCCGGTCCCTGCGGATGCCGGAATAAGAAAAGAAAGAGCAGAGGCCCTTTACGAAATAGACGGCAAAAAAGAGCTGAGATCGGCTCATGAAAATCCGATAGTGAAAGCGGTTTACAAAGAATTCCTGAAATCTCCGGAAATAATCCATAAAATCTGCCATACGAGATATTTTAAAAAGAAAAAAGAAGTTAATTTATAAAAAAATGAAAATTCAAACGAAAGCAATTCCAATCGGAAAGGAAAAAATTATTGCGGCCGTCAAATTCGCAACATTGCTAGCAATTGTTGTTTTGGCTCCGGCAATCGGCCAGCAGGCGATAACGGGTTCGATTGTGAATGCCGTTTTATTCATTTCTGCCGCCACCTTAGGAGTGGAGAGCGCAATCCTGATAGGTTTGATTCCGAGTTTAATATCTTTATCCGTCGGTCTTCTGCCTGCGATATTGGCGCCGATGGTGCCGTTTATTATGGTGGGGAATACAATATTGATTCTGACCTTTAACTTTTTACGAAAGAAAAATTATTGGATTGGAGTTGTTACCGCTTCCATTCTGAAATTCGCATTCCTGTTTGGCGTTTCTTCTATTGTTGTCGATTTGCTTCTGAAAAAAGAGATCGCCGCAAATGTTGCCGCGATGATGAGCTGGCCGCAACTTTTAACCGCCTTGGCCGGAGGCCTGATAGCTTATATCTTTTTGAAGGCGGCGAAAAATATCTAATTATTTCAAATGTTGCATCGCGAGCACCGCAAAAAACATCACCGGATATCGACGTTTGCCTTTACCGGCAATGTTTTTTTTCTTTGGTTTGATATCGTTCTTATAATCATTTCCTTTTTTGCGCTTTTGGCGAATTTCTTTCAAATAGGTTCCGCCAATCTGACCGTCGTTACTTTAATAGCAGTTGCCTTAATCGGATTCGTGCCTGTTTTTGCCAGTGCCATAAAATCCCTTTTTAGTCGTCGTCTTACGATAGATCTTCTGGCCAGCATTGCTTTGGCTTTTTCTTTTTTCAGCCATGAATGGAGATCAGCTGTTTTTATCAGCTTAATGCTGGCTTCCGCACGACTCCTGGCTCAATATACCGATAGCAGGGCAAGACTGGCAATCCAGAGCCTGCTTAAGCTTTGTCCAGAGACGGTCCATATAAAGGATGGAGGACAAATCATCGAAAAACATATTAAAGATGTAAAAATCGGTGATTTGGTTGTCGTCGACAATGGAGAAAGAATCGCGGCTGACGGGGTTGTTGTATCCGGTAGTGCGAGCATAGATCAGTCCTCTCTGACCGGAGAATTCATTCCTGTCACAAAAACAGTTGGTGATGAAGTTTTAAGCTCGACCCTTAACGTTTCTGGATCCTTGGTTGTCGAAACGACAAAAATAGGAGAAGACACCACGTTTGCTAAAACCATAAAATTGATAGAAGAATCCCAGCAGAGCAAGGCACCAATAGGTTCTATCGCGGAAAAATTCATAAGTTGGTATATTTTACTGACTCTTGTGGGGAGTTTAGTTTTTTATCTGTCGTTCCATAATTTAAACAAAGTTCTTTCGATACTTCTGGTTACTTGCGCCGATGATTTAGCCATTGCGATACCCCTGGCTTTTTTGGCAGCGATAAGCGTGGCGGCAAAAAATGGAATCATCATCAAGGGCGCAAACTATCTCGAAGGATTTACGAAGGTAAAGGCCATAATTTTTGACAAAACTGGAACAATTACCGAGGGCAAGCCGAAAGTCAGAAATACCGTTGCATTCGGAAATAATTCGGAATCCGATTTGCTGAAGATACTTGGCGCGGCAATGCTCAAGTCAAATCATCCGGTATCGAAAGCGATTTACCAGTTCGCGAGGGAAAAAAATATCCAGTGTTCCGATATCGTGCAGGTTGATGAAAAACCAGGTTTTGGGGTTAAAGGAATGGTTGATGGAAAATGGATATACGGCGGTAACCTAAAATTTCTTGAGAATAACGGAATTGAATTTTCCGATGGAGAAATCGCGGCGATTGAAAAAGAGAAATCACTTGGCAGAATTATTACGATATTGGGGATAGAGAAAAAAGCAATAGGTTTTATTTCTCTTTCTGATACGGTACGTTCTCATGTTGCGCAAGTTATGGATGATTTTAAAAAAATGGGAATTGAAAAAATCGTCATGCTTACCGGAGACAATGAGGTGGTAGCAAGCCAGGTTGCGCAGGAAGCGCATATTCCCGAATTCAGAGCAAATCTGCTGCCTCAGGATAAGGTGAATTTTCTGAAAGGAATATTGAACAAAAATTATAAAACCGTAATGGTAGGCGACGGCATAAACGATGCTGCAGCATTGTCAGCAGCTGACATCGGAGTCGCTATGGGGGCCATAGGTTCGGATGCGGCAATCGAATCTTCGGATATCGCTTTGATGAAGGATAACTTGGAAAACATAGGCGGTATCATAAAACTCGGCCGCCGTTCCATGCGCGTGGTGAAACAGGATTTTGTTTTATGGGGAATTCTCAACGGATTGGGTCTGATTTTGGTTTTTATAAATGTTTTGGGACCGAGCGGTGCTGCCGCATATAACTTCGCAACGGATTTTATACCGCTTATCAATTCATTGAAAATTTTCCGTTTCCGTTTCGGGAAGGAAAGAACTAAGAAATTGCTGTTTTAGAGCAGCTAAACGGTTGCTCTCTTTTAATTTTTCAGCTAAAATAGAATATTATATTTTGTTTAAAAAAAATGTTTGATCAACTAAAACAATTAAAGCAGATGAAAGATCTGCAGGATAAAATCTCAAAAGAGAAAGCCGAATTTGAGAAAGAGGGGATAAAAGTTATCGTTAACGGAAAAATGGAGGTGGAGGAGATAACCCTGAATCCGTCCTTGGATAAAGGACAGCAGGAAAAAATCCTGAAAGATTGCATAAATGAAGCTATGAGAAAAGTTCAGATGTCGGCCGCCCAAAAGCTTTTTCAATCGGGCGGCTTAAATTAATGTTTATAAAAGTAAAAGTTTTTCCGGATTCAAAATCGGAGGATATCATCAAAAAAGCCGAAGACAGTTTCGAAGTTCATGTGAAAGAAAAACCGGTGATGGGCCGGGCCAATATTGCCGTTATCGGTTTGCTGTCTTATTATTTTGAAGTTCCACGGGAAAAAGTGAGACTGGTAAAAGGATTCAAAGAGCGCAATAAAATATTTGAAATAAAATGAAATTCAAAAAAGATAACCGGGATAAATTATGGGCTAGATTGGAAATGCAAATTCAAGGGCGAGCGGGAAAGAAGGATAAAAAATTCATCCTAAAGGGCAAATGGAAAAAATTTCTTAGAAAAGAAAGAAAACTGAAAATTTTTGCGGTTGATGGCGAATGGATAAGAAATAACCTCAGCGTCATATTCGGCCACGGCGGACATGGATATGTGCATGAATTCATACCGTTGGATGAAATATGGATAGCTACTCATCACTTCAGCGGTTGCGGATGTAAAAACGTTCGAAGAGACAAAAAAGCATCGAAAGAATATTTTGACAGCACTACCTTGCACGAGATAACAGAGTTTTATGAGATGAAAAAAAAGAAAACATATTGGAAAGCTCACCAGATATCACTGGAAACCGAGAAAAAAGCCGGATTTTTGGAGAATCCTTTTATTGAACATGGACAGAAAGATTAAAAAAGTCGTATGCGCAGGAGGAGTGGTGAGAAAAATTATTGGTGGCAATGTTCACATCTCTTTGCTCCGGGATTTGCCGAAACACAACTGGTTCTTGCCCAAGGGGCACGCTGAAAAGGGTGAAACTGTAGAACAAGCGGCAGAGAGGGAAATAGGGGAGGAGACCGGTTTAAGAAAACTCAAGCTGGTTAGAAAACTGGGAATCAAAAAGCGTTTTTCCTACAACAAGGAAGAATTCAAAACAATTCATTATTTTTTATTCGATTCGTTGGAAGATAAAAAACCGGGGATCATACAAACCGATGAGTTCGATTCGAAAACGCTGGAATTCAAGTGGTTTCCGCTGGAGAATCTGCCTAAAATATTCTGGCAGGAGCAGAAGGAAATAATAGAAAAGAATCTGGAATTTATAAAGAATATTTGATATTGTGCGACATTGTTCATCTGATTGACAATTCTGAATAATTATGTAAAATAATGGTGGTTCTTTTTATTTTTTCCATTCGTAATTTTTAATTACGGATTGATTATATATATAGGATTTTTTTGAGGAGGTTAGACATGGTTGATAAACTTATAAACGATATAAGAAAAGCTTTAGAACCGGTATGGAATAAGGCCTGTGTAAGGGGACGATGTTGGGGGCAAAAAATTCCCTATAACATTCACGGAGGACCGAACATCGTTATGATGATTGGAAACGATATTATCTTTGTTTCCCTGCAAAAGAACAATGCAGTGCTTTACCGGGCTCGGCTGGTTCAAAATAATCAGTCATGTGTCGAGGTTGAAAAAGCTTTGAGAGCCGCATTCCCCGACATCAAAATCATCAAGCCCCCGTGCAATTACCGGTTTTCTATGGCAGATGTTGCTGTCATTAAGAAGGACTGGTATTGGATCCATCAACTTTGTGGAGCCCAGGGCGGCTTCGATGAAGTTGCTGGGACTGACGGTAGCGACGAATACCGTCGGGACGGGATCGCGAAAATCATCGAAGCCCACGCGGAGCAATCCGGCGATTGCTCGCCGGAAGGAGTAAAGGTTTTCTATAAGGGTGAGGAGAAATTCGACCTTGAGAAACTAATCTCTCTGACATGCAAAGTACCTTGCAGAATATAGGTAAAATATAACGGAATTTTCATTTCCGAAGGCTCCCAAAGGGAGCCTTTTAATTCTCTCAGATTAAAGTATTTATATTGTGCGACATTTAATT
>JAZDIT010000034.1:0-2990 GCA_043804755.1 Patescibacteria group bacterium
TGAGATTGTGGAGATCAGAAAAGAAAGTCACTCAGCCAAAGCTGTGGGACAGCGTGAAGTATTCAATGAACTTATCAAAGACATCAGGGCAGCTAAATTTAGTGGCATCCTGACTTGGGCACCGGATCGTTTGAGTAGGAATGCGGGAGACCTTGGGGCGCTCGTTGATCTCATGGATCAAAAGCTCCTTTTTGAAATACGCACCTATAACCAAAAGTTCACTAACTCCCCGAGTGAGAAATTCATGTTGATGATTCTGTGTAGCCAGGCCAAGCTTGAAAATGATAACAAAAGCGAGAATGTGAAGCGGGGGCTTAGGACACGGTGTGAACAAGGGCTTCGCCCCAGCATGGCCCCAACTGGGTACCTGAATGAAAAGCGTAAGGATAAGCCATGCGAGGTGATTGTTGATCCAGAGCGAGCCCCTATGATTAAACAGATGTTCGAGAAAGTAGCTAATGAGCAGTGGTCAGGCAGGAAGGTATACCATTGGCTAAAATTTGAGATGAACTTTAAAACTAAAGGTAGCAAACACTTATCTCTAAGCAACATCTACATCATCCTCAAAAACACTTTTTATTATGGGATATTTGAATATCCGGATAAGAGTGGTAACTGGTACACCGGACTTCATAAACCTATTATCTCTCAAGACCTCTATAATAAGGTCCAAGAGCAATTGGTGAGGAGTGAGATTAATAAAAACAACCGCGAATTTGCCTTCACTAAGCTCATAAGCTGTGGCCTCTGTGGATCAGGGATAACGGCTTGTGAGAAATTTAAAAATCAGAAGAATGGCAATGTGCATCGTTACGTCTATTATGGTTGCACTAGATCAAAAGACAAAAACTGTACCTGTGGCTATATCAGGGAGGAGGAAATCATTGATCAAATCATTAAGCTCCTTAATACTCTTGATATGAATGAATTGGGTATTAAGCATAAGTTTAAGGACGAAGTGGCACGGTACAATAAGTTTCGAAGGATTGCCCTAGGAAAGGCCAGAGAAAAAGAGCCCATAAATGAGACCTTTGATATGAAAGCATATGCAGTGTACCTTCTGACCGAAGGATCGATGGCAGAGAAGCGAGAGCTACTGGCTAATCTTAAGAGTAGATTGACGATGAAGAATAAAGTCCTGGCGCTTGAGGGTACAATATAAACCATCAAAATAGTTTTTGGGTAAAAACAAAACAGCAAATCATTTCGCTGTTTTGTTTTGATTCTTTACCGAAGGAGCATGGTCGCCCTAGCACGTCGGCTCTCACGCTCCCTCGATACAAAATGTTGATGGTGCCCTCGGAGGGAATCGAACCCCCATCTCGCCCTTAGGACGGGCTTGCTCTATCCGTTGAGCTATAAGGGCGAAATCAAACTCCTCTCCGCCACAATCGAATTCTAATTCAGAATAATATCAAATTTTCCACTTGTTTTCAATGTGCCTTGTGTTAAAATGTAAAAATATGCCAAACGAATCACCCGTGATTGAAATAGCGAAAAAAACCTGTCCGGCCGTTATCACGATTGTCGTCACGAAAGATCTGCCCAAAGTCGAGGGTTTTTTTCTTTTTCCATACGGAGGTCAGGAATTTGTGATGCCCAACGTAAAAGAAGGTACGGAAAAAACAAAAATCGGCGGCGGTTCGGGTTTCATAATATCACCCGACGGTTACGTTTTGACATGTAACCATGTGGTAGCCGATTCCGAAGCTGATTATACCGTAATAATCGATCCTAAAAGGAAATATCCGGCGAAAGTTTTGGCAAAAGATCCTCTGGTTGATGTGGCGGTTTTAAAAATAGAGGGAAAAGATTTCCCTTATCTTGAATGCGGAAATTCTGATAAAACCCGCCTCGGAGAAACCGTATTGGCAATAGGAAATCCTCTGGGTGAATTCGAAGATACTCTGTCGGCTGGAATCGTTTCGGGACTGAGCAGATCGATCACTGCTCACGGAGGCCATCTTCAAAAAACAACTAGTTTACGGGGACTGATTCAAACCGATGCCGCCATTAATCCGGGTAATTCTGGGGGTCCGCTGGTTGACATGAACGGAAATGCGATCGGAATAAATACGGCTATTGCCGCGGGTGCCCAAAATATCGGCTTTGCCATTCCGATAAATTACGCGTTAAGAGTTCTCGACGAGGTCAAAAAATTCGGTAAATTGAAAAGGCCGTTTTTGGGGGTAAGATACGTTATTTTGAATAAAGAAATTTCACAGACGAACAAATTACCCGTTGAGTACGGCGCGATAATAGTAAGGGAAAATCTTGGAGAGCCGGCGATAATAAAGAATTCTCCGGTGGAAAAAGCCGGTCTCAAGGAATATGATATAATTTTGGAATTAAACGGAGAAAAAATTACGGAAGAAAACGCGGTATCGGATATTCTGCAGAAATGCCAGATAGGCGATGAAATTTTATTGAAAGTTTTGAGAGACGATAAAGAGATCGAGGCAAAAGTGAAATTAGGTGAAAAGATTTAGAATTTAAAACAGCCCGAGAGGGCTGTTTTTTGGTTAGATTGCGCAGTTTATTTTATTTCTATGATTTCGTATTCTGCCACGCATTCGGGAGTTCTTATTTTGATTTTTTCTCCTTTCCTTTTTCCTAATAAAGTTTTCCCAAGCGGGGACTGATTAGAAATCCTTCCGTTCAAAACGTCCGCTTCTTCGGAACCGACGACCTGAAATTCCTGATTTTTCCCCTCCGTGCAGATCAAAACCGTGGAACCGATCTGAACTTCTGTTGTATTGTTTTTCTCAATAATTTGAGCTGAAGAAATTATCCCTTTCAATTCCGAAATTCTTCCTTCAAGAAAACCCTGGGCTTCTTTCGCCTCATCGTAAGCCGCATTCTCCGACAAATCGCCAAAAGAGATTGCTTGCTTTAGTTTTTCCGCCATTTCCTTCCTTCCGATTTTTTCGAGGTGTTCCAACTCTTTTTTCAATTTTTCCAATCCCTCGGGGGTAAGATATTTTGTCATA
>JAZDIT010000035.1:0-8710 GCA_043804755.1 Patescibacteria group bacterium
ACAAAAGAACAAAATTGGGAATTTTTTGAAAAACTTCCGTCGGATTTAAAAGAGGCTATTTTTTCGATGGAAACAGCGGATAATATTTGGAATATCTGCGAAAGAAACGGAGTGAACGAAGTATCGAAAGCCGCAAAAATCGTCGGTCAGATTTTGATTGGCACTCTTTCACCCAATGAACTTCAAGAAACACTTACTGAAGAATTGCCGGCCGATCAAGAAACCGCCAGAAAGGTTACCCAGGAAGTCGGTCGTTATATATTCCTTCCGGTCAAATCCAGCCTTCAAAAAATATACAGTGCCGGTGCTTCTTCTCTGCCAGAAACTCCAATTGAAGAAGTTATCAAAAAACCTTCTGGGCCAGATACATATCGCGAGACAATAGAGTAAAAACTCTGCCTTTAGCAGAAATAAAATGCGCTTTACAGTTCCACAATTCATCGAGCATGAACCGAAATTGTTTTTCGGCGTGACATTCAAGCAGACCGTCATCATCGGTTTTGCCGTTGCGATTGCCCTCACTCTCTGGTTCCTTATAGGAGCGACCAATTTCTTTCTTTTTGTTTTCCTGACGATAGTTTTGGTGCTCAGCGCATTCGCGTTCGCCTTCATAAGAATCAATGGAAGGCCCCTGCCGCTTCTTCTCGCAAAATTTATCAGCTTTTCGGCCGGCACAAAAATTTATCTCTGGAGAAGGAAAGACACTCCACCGAAAATGATGAAAAGGGTTGCTCCGAAAGCAATCGAAACGGACGGTTTACCATCGCTGAAATTCGCGGAGAAAAGCCGTCTGAAAAAATTATCCACGCAGATTGAAACAAGATTAAACAATATTCACTAAAATGCCGAAATTATCAACACAAGATTTTTTGGAAATAGACCAGGTGCGAGAGGGAGTGATAATACTTAAAAACAAATCTCTGAGAGGAATTTTAATGGTGTCTTCTTTAAACCTGGCTTTGAAATCGGAAGATGAGCAAAACGCTACGATTTACGCATTTCAAAACTTCCTGAATTCTTTGGATTTTTCCTGCCAGATAGTCGTCCAGTCAAGAAGATTGAATATTACGGGCTATATCGAAAAACTGAAAGAATTGGAAACAAAGCAGGATAATGAACTCTTGCGCCTCCAAACAACAAGCTACAGGGAATTTATAGAAGGAATTATCAGCGGAGGAGCGATTATGACGAAAAACTTTTTCGTCACCATACCATTTTATCTTTCGGAAAAAACTGCAGCCCCCGGGATATCGGGAGTGAGTGCCTTGCTGACTCCTCCCAAAATTCCCAACCTGACCGAGGCAGAATTCCAAAGGTGCAAAACTCAGTTATGGCAAAGAATGGAATTCCTGGCTTTGGGGCTGAGAAGATGCGGATTAAAAGCGATTCCTCTGACTACGCCGGAGATAATCGAGCTTTTCTGGAGCTTGCACCATCCGCAGGAAGCTGAAGTCGGCTTTTATCCCGAAGTTCCGCCGGAATTAATACAGTAAAATTTAGAAATTTTGATATGAAATTTCCATTGTGGAAAAAACAAAGAGAAATACCCGAAAAAATTTTTGAGGAAGACGTAATCCGGGCAACCGACATTATTGCCCCGTCTTCCATTGCCGTTTCTCCGAATAATCTGAAACTTGGCGAAAGGTTCGCCAAGAGCTTTTTTATTTTTTCTTACCCCAGAGAGCTGACTGCGGCCTGGCTGTCTCCAATTATCAATCTAGACGTCCCGATGGATATTTCCTTTTTCATTCATCCGCTGGAAACCGGCCAAATTTTGCGGAAACTGAGAAAAAGCGTCGCCGAAGTCCAGGTTGAAATCGAAACAAACCAGGAGAAAGGAATGATAAGAGACCCCGCACTGGAAGTGGCTTATCAGGACTTGGAAACATTGAGAGACCGGCTCCAAACGGCCCAGGAGAGAATGTTTAAACTCGGCCTTTATCTGACCGTCTATGCCGACAAAGAGGAAGAGCTGAGAGAAATTGAAAATTCTTTGAGATCCATTCTTGAATCACGACTGATTTACATAAAACCCGCGCTATATCAGCAAAAAGAAGGGTTTATTTCGACATCTCCTTACGGGATTGACCAGCTGGCGGTTCACACATCAATTAATACAGAACCCCTGTCCAGCGCCTTTCCTTTTGTTTCTTTTGATCTTAGCTCCAACGAAGGAATTTTATACGGAATAAATATGCATAACAGCTCCCTGATTTTATTTGACAGGTTCAGTCTGGAAAACGCCAATCTTTGCTGCTTTGGGGTCGCAGGCTCGGGGAAATCATATGCTTTGAAATTGGAAATCCTGCGCTACCTGATGCTTGGGGTGGATATTATCGTACTGGATCCGGAAAACGAATATAAAGCGCTTTCCGAGGCCGTCGGAGGATCTTTTATCAGTTTTTCTTTAGCTTCGGAAAATCATATAAATCCTTTTGATTTGCCCATGCCGCGTGAAGACGAAAAATCGGAAGACGTTTTAAGGTCAAGCGTCATTAATCTGGTTGGTCTTCTCCGCATTATGCTGGGGGGACTGAATCCCGAGGAAGATGCAATAATAGACAGGGCATTGACCGAGACCTACTCGGCAAAAGACATTTCTCACGAAACAGATCCATCGACATGGCGGGAAAGAATTCCGATAATGGAAGATTTTGAATCTGTCCTGGAAAGCATGGAGGGCGGAGAATCGCTGGTAAGGAGAGTAAGGAAATTCACAAAGGGAACTTTCGCCCAATTCTTCAACCAAAGAACGAACATCTCGGTAGATAAACAGTTTGTGACCTTCGGAATAAGGGATATGGAAGACGAACTTCGTCCGATGGCGATGTTCATCATAATGCGGTATATCTGGAATAAGGTGAGATCGGAAATGAAAAAAAGAATCCTGGTCGTCGATGAAGCGTGGTGGCTTATGCAAAGCCCTGACGGAGCTTCATTTTTGTTCGGTATAGTAAAAAGATGCAGAAAATACTGGCTGGGAGTCACGACCATCACTCAGGATATCAACGACTTCATGAAATCGGATTACGGAAAACCGATAATCACCAACTCCTCGCTGTTGTTACTGATGAAACAATCTCCGGCAACCATAGAAGTGGTCCAAAAGACTTTCAATCTGACCGAATATGAAAAAATGGCGCTTCTGGAATCGGGCATAGGCGAGGGAATCTTTTTTGCCGGCCAAAAACACGTCCAAATGAGAGTTGTCGGTTCATATACCGAAGACCAGATAATTACCACAAATCCCGAGGAAGTCGTAAAGATAAAAATGGCAAAGCAGCAATTAACCGAATAAGAATGGAAGAAGAATCAGAAGAACAAATTGATACCGAACCGGAAGAAACAGACATGCCGGAAACCGAAACAACCGAGGCAGCTCCCGCAAATGGAACTGCCGTTTCTTCTAATACTCCTCAGCAAATAAAAACTCCCGAAGCAGAAGTGCCGCAGACCAATGCTCCGCAGGCCAACGCTCCGATTAAAAAAGGTAAAAAACTCGGCGGAAGAATAAACAAAATTCCTACCAAAGTTTTGTTCGGTCCCGGCGGAGTCGTTTTGATATTCGCCGCCTTGCTTATGGAAATGATTGATTGGATACCCATCCCAGGATTAGATTCATTGACTTGGGAATTGATAATCGAAGCTGTTTTTTGTGCACTTTTAGCAGTCATCGCCGGAGTGTCTTTTACGTCGATGATAATTCCCTTGATCATAGAACGAATACCTATTATAAGCGACATCATCCCAAGTTTTCTTATACGCCTTTTTATGTAAACAGAATTTTATTTTCTATGTTTAAAAAAAGAAAATTTCTTTTAACCTTTCTGATAACCCTGACCATTGGCCTGGGAATTAATTTTGTCTTAGCCGAAGAAAGACAACTGGAAACGGACTATCCTTCTGCGGGTGGATTTACCTTGGAAACCGTTGGAGGAACAAGCATCCCTAATTACGTAAAATATATTTTTAATTTTGCCGTAGGAATAGTAGGTTTGGTAGCTTTCGGAATGATAATCGCCGGCGGAATCGGATATCTAACTTCCTCCGGGAACCCCGGAAAATTAAAACAAGCAAAAGACCGGATATTTAGCGCAATTTTAGGAGCGATAATCCTTCTTTCTTCTTATATAATTTTGACAACCATTAATCCGCAGCTGGTGGTTTTCAAAACAGGGGGGATAATGGCTTCTCTTCCTGTAGCAACTACAACTCCCAACGCCCTCAATCAAATTAACAGTTCCATACATGTTGAATTGCCGCCAGGACCGATAATTGAAGAACGGATTTTTGCTCCAAGCAAATTGGCTAGAATTAAATCTATTTCCGACGAAACTTTATCAACAGCCACATCAAGCGTCGAAAATATCGAAGAGCTTGAATCTTTAGTAAAGGAGGGGTGTAAATGCGAAGATGAGAGCATAATACCCTGCCCATGCGAAAACACAGACGGATGTGTACTGGTCGGGGAAGAAGACTGCGCCCAATATGATGAAACCGATCCGGATGAATGTTTACTCCCAATAACCGTTTACAGATGTGAAAAATCGGAGGAGATGGAGGATCCGTGTAAGTGTCCCGGTTGCGGCGGCGCGAATTCCGATCCCTGCAGCAGCGTCCGTGGAGAAATAGAGGAAGTCAAAGAAAAAGACCACTCCAATATTGAAACTTTCCTTTTACTGCAGAAGAAAACTAAAGAAAAAATAAGACAGCTGGATATTGAAATCGATGAGCTAAAAAAATCTCTTCAGTTAATGAATGACTGCCCTTTGTGGGGAATAGTCAGTATGGATGAATTTTTGAGCATGAAAGACTATTATGCAAAAAATGACTGGAAATTGAAAAAGATACCTTATTGGGAAGATATCAACGCGAAGAGAAACGCCGCCACCTTTTACTGCTCAATCGGCGGAACGAATGAAGCCTTTATCGACACGAATGCGGGCATCACCTCTTCAGATTTGGAAGAAATATCCGAGGGGTTCAACGAATATATGGAAAATGCGGGTTCAAGCACCGACCCGACATTAAGTTGTTTCCAACCGATCCCGATTGGAGAAGTTTTTGATGAAGCGGCGACGACAGCTTACAAATTGGTCGGAAAACTCGAGGAATTGCTGGAAAAAAATGAACAGGCTGTAATTGATATTGATAATGTCCACCAATCCATAAGTCAATGTACGGCGGCCAATTGCAGCGCGGAATGTGAATGTAACCTTAAGGAAGATAACGCCTGTATTTGCGAAAAGCCCGAAAGATGCTCGGGGACGCCTTGTTCGGTTGATACGGGTCCGATCAAAGAAACCGCAAAAGCCATAGAGAAAATTCGAGAGGAAATCTATAAAATTATAGATGGAGAATGGCCGCCGATTTTAGATGATCTGAATGAAACGAAAAAAACCATCCCCCTTTGCACTTCCGATAATACCGAGGCGCCGAGTTGGCTGTTATTGGATTGCGAGAGAACCGTAGGAAATTTGAATCTCGGGGGAAAAAAGATTGATGATGTCGAAAAATGCAAATGTAAAAATTCGGGAACTGACCAAAATGGGAAATCGTGCGCCGGAGTATTTGATAATTTGAAGGAATACGAATGCCAAGTTTTCAAGGGCGAAGGAAACGACCCGATTAACACGTGTTATATATACAATTTTTATTGTTGCCGGGCGAAAGAATAACATGAAAAAAGTTATCTTTATTTCCTTAATTATTACTTTCTTATGCATCGCGGTTTTTATATCTGCCGAAGACAGACCTCTTGAGGTCGATTATCCGAAAGTACCCGGTTTGGATATTATACCGACAACGGTCGGGCAAAGCGATAATTTGGGGTTCTATGCCAAATACATTTTTAATTTCGGCATCGGCATCGTGGGGCTGGTGGGATTCGGAGTTTTGCTGGCGGGAGGAATAAAATATCTGACTTCCGCCGCCAATCCAACGGCAATAAAATCGGCCAAGGACCAGATGCGCTCATCATTTCTTGGGATTTTACTGCTGCTCTTTTCATACCTGATTCTAACAACCATAAATCCCCAATTGGTTATGTTTGATGTTGCTGGTTTGCCCAAGATCCCTATCGCCACAAAAGATACTCCTCCAACTTTCGCTTCCCCTGATATTTTGGTTAGGATAAAAATGATAGCCCAAACAGTCGACAACCTTTCTGCCGATATCCAAACGTTAAGCGAGGAACTAACTATTTTAGTTGAGAGTTGCGACTGTGGGAATACCGTTCCCGAATGTGACTGTAAAGCTTTGAGTTGCCAGCCCGTTCGTTGCTATGAAACTCCCGGCATGCAGCTTTGTCCTCGAGAAGCAATTGAAAAAAAACAGAGGGAACTCATCGAAAAAATTGATGAAATTGATTATTACCGCTTGCGAATAATTTCAGAAAAGGAAGATTTGGATCCGGAACTGCAAAGGATACCAAAGGAAAATTCAGCCAAATTGAAAAATGCGCTCAATAGTCTTATTATATTAATAAAGGGAACTGCTGAGAGCAAAGGTATTGTTGATTATTCAAGGGAGTTCGTAAAACTTCCCGATGAGTGTTCTGTCACCCCTTGCCGAGCCACTTGTGACCCTAATTCTCATTGTACTGTTGACTGTGATTTCTACGCACCGGGAAATAATAATTTAAGCGGCTGTGTTCCGGATGTTTGTATCGGAGGAAATCCCTGCCCGATGGGAAAAATCAACGCACTCCTACAAAAAATAAGAGAAGCCAGAAGTAAAATCAATCTGCCGGTACAGGAGATAATAAATATTTTATCATAATCTATGCAAAAAATAATTTTATCCTTTTTGTTTGTTTGTTTAGTTTTAGGGGCAATTACCTTTGTGTTCGCAGAAGAACGCCCCTTGGAAATTGATTATCCCAATGCACCGGGAGCAGTAACGCCGTCATCAGTCGAAGGAACAAATTTACCTGATTATGTAAAATATATTTTCAATTTCGCGATAGGTGTTGCCACACTTCTTGCCTTGGGAGTCATAATCATCGGAGGTGTACGACATGCGGCTTCCGCGGGAAACCCGACAACAATTTCAGATGCCAACGGCCAGATAATATCGGGGTTAACGGGATTGGGCATCTTATTGGCATCATGGATGATTTTGACGACCATAAACCCCCAGCTGGTCGTTTTTAAACAACTCGAACTGGGAGAAATTTCTTCAAGACCGGGCCCGGGTGTCTGGCTTTGTAACTCGCCCGTTACTGAATTGGAAAATTTAAGCAATGGGACCGGGAATCAGGAAATATTGAATGGAATAAGCACCAGTACGTGTTTTATAGCCAATGCAGCCGGTGATTTCCCAAGATATTTTAATGACAAGATTAAAAATATTTATTTGATAAACAGCGAAGCGACAAAATATGGAGCGGTTTTGTTTGCGGACGTCGGCCAAAGCGGGGAATGCCAAGTTCGTACATCCAGCGGCTCTGTCGTGTCCAAACTTTCTTCGGTTGTTCCTTTTATTATAAAATCTGACCCGCAGGGAGATGGCGTAACCTTATATGAACAAACTGATTTTAATACGGATGTCCAAGGTTCTGTTAAACCTACTTCTGGTTCCTTTGGAGTAGGAACCCATGGCAGCATCGGAGCCAAACCCGTCCGTTCTCTCGGGATATCTTTGGTAAATAATGTACAAACACAACAAAAGCAATATATAGTCGTTGTCAGCGATAAAACTCCGGCATTTGATGGCACGAAACGATGTGAAACCTTCGAAGCAAGTGACCATGATCTATTGGATAATTACAGGGTTGGTTCTTTTTGTGGATGGTTTTGGGACAGGTACCCCTGTATCGATTCCCTTTATATAATAGGCGGCTCGGTTATGGGAAATTTGCGATAGATATTAAATAAACAAAAACCCGCCTTTATAGGGCGGGTTTTTGTTTTAAGGTCTTATGGCCTAGGTTTGATGATTATTTTTCTTTCCGGGTCTTCGCCGATGCTCTCGGTTATTACATCGGATCTATCAGCCAGTTCCATGTGCACGATTCTCCTTTCATAGGCTGACATCGGAAGCAGGGTTTTTTCCTGTTTTCCCAAAGCCACTTCGTCGGCAACACTCCTTGCCATTTCCCGCAGATAATCCGCTTTTTTCTTCTTGTAATCAGATATATCCAGGTCTATGAAAAAGGGGTCTATGATTTTTTTCCTCAAAATCGCTTTAAGCAGGTGCTGAATCTCGTTAAGAGTCTGACCGCCTTCTCCTATTAGTATCTGGGGTTCCTGCGTTTTCACTTCGATAAAAACCGTTTCATCCTTTTGCGGGGGATAGCTTATTTCCACTTCAAAATTCATTTTTCTGAAGAATTCTTCCGCTTCTTTTTTGACTTTGCTTAAATCGGTTGTGTTTAACATGTTTTTGATTTAAATTTTCTGCACCTTTTTCTTCGGAGAATATATTATGTACTGCTGTATTATGGAAAAAATACTCGTTGCTATCCAATAAAGACCTATTGCGGCCGGCAGTCTGAACAGAATGAATACCGTAAACAAAGGCAGAATATAAATCATCTGTTTTTGCATCATCTGCGATATCTGGGACGCCTGATCTTTTTTCCCCGAACCTTGCGAAGTTTTAGGAGCCATCATCTTTGACTGGAAAAACTGGCAGATCCCTGCCAGAACGGCAAAAATAATATTCGATTGTGAAAGATTTATGACGCCGAAAAATGTCGGATCCACCT
>JAZDIT010000036.1:0-4011 GCA_043804755.1 Patescibacteria group bacterium
AGCGGGTGATGCGACTTGAAGAGTTGCCCGGAGGCATAAGGGGGACCGCGGGTCTCTCTTAATTGCCACTCCCAATAAAAATTACAGGCCCCAAAAGGCACCTGTAATTTTATTAGAGCGGGTGATGGGAATCGAACCCACGTAGTCTGATTGGCAACCAGACGCACTACCATTGTGCTACACCCGCATGCTTCATCCTGAAGGATTCAGCATCCTGAAGGACTTCGCTTAGGCTCAGTGTAAACTAAGGTTTACCCTGAGGAATGAAATAACGAAGGGTGCCGCGGAGTAGAATCGAACTACCGACCCTTGCTTTTTCAGAGCAATGCTCTACCACTGAGCTACCACGGCGTACATATAATGAAATTTTAATCGATTTTAAGGAGTGGATCAACCCTGTGGACGGTACAGGACTCGAACCTATAACCCCCGCGATGTAAACGCGATGCTCTGCCATTGAGCTAACCGTCCTTACCGGTGCGCGGGAGAGGAGTCGAACCTCCAAACCTTTCGGCACTAGCACCTCAAGCTAGCGTGTTTACCATTTCACCACCCGCGCTCGATGGTATATTATACCAATCAGCCCGCACTATCCCGGACTTCCAGTGAGGGATTGGTGCGGGATTTCCTGCCTGACGGCAGGCAGGCGCCAAAGTTTTAACGAGATAAAGCAAAACCGTTATTTTATTTCTTCCGGCTTTGATTCTTCAGCAGTAACAGGAGTTTCTTCCTGGGGTAATACCGCCTTATATTCTTCTCTTTTAAGTCTGGCTTTCTTTCCCCTTGCTTCCCTCAAATAATAGATTTTCGCTCTTCTCACTTTCCCTCTTTTGAGAATTTCTATTTTTTCAATGTTTGGCGAATGTATCGGGAAGATTCTTTCCACTCCGACCCCCGATGCCACTTTTCTCACGGTTACGGTACCCGAAATTCCCTTACCGTGCTTAACGGCCAAAACCAAACCCTCGAATTCCTGGATTTTGTCTTTGCCTCCTTCTTTTATTTTTTGATAAACCCTTACCATATCAGCCGGACGGATATCCGGCAGGCCGCTTTTAGTTGAATTTTTATTGAATATTTCTATCTTGTTCATGTTGTTTTATTTCTTTAGAAACAAAGTTCTTAAGTCTGAATACTAAAGTTTCTGACTTAAGGTTTTTATTATATTTTCCAAATCTTCCGGCAGATTTGATTTGAATTCTTTTATTTGTCCGCCAGGCAATTTTATTTTTAGATAGCCGGCGTGCAAGAATTGCCTTTTTAATCCTTTCGGGCAGGGCTGATTTTTGAATCCATAAATCTTGTCGCATGCGAGAGGATGGCCCAAATAGCTTAAATGGATTCTGATTTGGTGTTTCCTGCCTGTTTTCGGAATCACTTCGACCAGTGTGTAATTATTTAACCTTTTTAAAATGCGATATTCAGTAATAGCCGTTCTTTTGCCTAAAGCCGATGGCTCTTGAGGCAGATAAACCTTTTGTTTCTGCCTGTTCTTCGGCGATCTGCCGATCAGTGTTTCAATTTTTCCCGATTCCTGTTTTATATCGCCCGTTACCAAGGCGGTATATCTTTTTTCCGCTTCCCTTTCTTTAAACTGCTTTTGAAGGAATTCCATCGCCTGATCATTTTTCGCTACGAGCAAAATACCCGAAGTATCTTTGTCCAAGCGGTGGACTATGCCGTATCTCGGAGCCGTGCCGGCGTTTTTAAGATCGGGGAATTCTTCTATAAGATAGTCGATTAATGTTTTTTCATCAAAATTATTTTCCGGGAAAACTACAATTCCAGCCGGTTTATCAATCGCCAAAACATTCTCATCTTCGTATAGAATATTAAATTCCATGTGGGCGGTAAGGGACTTGAACCCCTGACCTCATACACGTCAAGTACGCGCTCTAGCCAACTGAGCTAACCGCCCGTATTTTGGTGGGCGCAGATGGACTCGGACCATCGACCCCAGCCTTATATTTCGCCGTTCGTGAATATATATGTTTTAAAAATCTTTAGTGGTGGGCGCAGATGGACTCGAACCATCGACCCCAGCTTTATAAGAGCTGTGCTCTAACCAGCTGAGCTATGCGCCCACTAAAAATTTTTAAAAATATAAGAGCTGTGTTCTAACCAACTGAGCTATGCGCCCACTCAGAATTACTTGTCTTTCCCTTTCAACAATGTTTCAAATTCTTCTTTTTCGATTGTTTCCTTCTCAATCAGGGTTTTCGCGATTTTTTCCAGCAAATTTCTTTTCTGGCTTAAAACTTTTTGGGCGGAAATTTGCGCATCGTTTATGAACCCGGCAACTTCTTTGTCTATCTGTGTAGCTACAGCTTCGGAATAATTTTTGAATTCTCCGAATTCCTCTCCCCAAAATGACGCTTCCTCCCTTTCTCCGAATGAAATCGGTCCAAGCTTGGACATGCCGTATTCTTTTACCAATTTTCTCGCTAAACTTGACGCTCGCGCCAAATCATTCGACGCCCCGGTTGTTATGTCCCCGAATTTCAATTTTTCCGCACAATATCCTCCCAACAGGGTGGCCATTTCGCTCATGAATTCCGTTTTCGTTTTCATTCTCTTTTCCTCAGAGGACACTTTCAAAGTATAGCCGGCTGCCATTCCTCTTGCGACGATTGAAACTTTCCTTACTGGTTCTGTCCCGGGCAGGAAAGAAGAAACCAAAGAGTGACCGGCTTCATGATAAGCCGCTATTTCCTTTTCCTTTTTCGATAGAATGTGGCTTTTTCTTTCGGGACCCAGTAAAACTTTTTCTATCGATTCCAAAAGCTCTTCCTGGAAAACCTGATGCTTGCCCCTTCTTGCGGCGAGTATCGCTGCTTCATTCGCCAGGTTTGCCAAATCCGCTCCCGAAAATCCGGGTGTTCTTTCCGCAACTTCCCTGATCTTAACATCGGCGGCCAAAGGCTTTCCCTTGCAGTGAATTTGTAAAATAGCTTCTCTGTCATTTATATCGGGCAAATCCAGGACGACTCTTCTGTCGAATCTTCCCGGGCGCAAAAGCGCCGGATCAAGAACGTCTGGCCTGTTTGTAGCGGCTATCACCACTCTTCCGTCATTCCTTTCAAAGCCGTCCATTTCAGCAAGAATCTGGTTTAAGGTTTGTTCTCTTTCCTCGTGTCCGCCCGTAACTCCGACTCCTCTCACTCTACCAATGCTGTCGATTTCGTCAATAAAGATTATGGCTCTTCCAGCTCGCTTCGCAGTGGCGAAAAGGTCTCTCGTTCTTGCGGCTCCCACTCCGACAAAAAGCTCTATGAGTTCTGAACCTACTATGGAAAAGAAGGGCACTTTCGCCTCGTTGGCAACTGCTTTCGCCAGGAGAGTTTTACCGGTACCCGGCGGCCCTACAATCAGGACGCCTCTCGGGATTCTTGCTCCGATTTCCAGATATTTTTTGGGATTTTTCAAGAAATCCACCACTTCTTCAAGTTCCTGTTTTGCTTCTTTCAAACCCGCGACGTCTGCGAAGGTCACTCTTTCCTGATTTTGATCATCTGTGCCGAATAATCTTGCCTTGGCTTTCGTAAAATCAAAGGCCTGATTCGCCCCGCCTTTTGCCTGGCGGAAAATCATCCAGAAAAATACGCCAAACGCTACTAGGGGAAGTATGGACAATAAAAGGGGACCCAGCCAGCTCCAGGTATTGCTGGGCGTTTTTGAATCTATAGCAACATTTTCCAGTTTTGTTCTGTCGACTCCCAAGTTTATCAGGGATTCGGACAAAGCGGCATCCGTTTCCTTTGTCGATTTTGCGGTTGTCGTTCCGTCGTTATAAACTATTTGCAGGTCGTTTTCCGCAATGGTTATGGATTTGATTTTATCCTGGTTTATATCCTGCACCAGCTGAGTCAAAGCTATCGTTTTTTCTTCGCTGGCCGGTTGTGAAAACAAGCTGAAAACCGCCGATACGACAAAAAGTATCAACAAAACAAAAACCAAATTTTTAAAAAGATTTCGCATAAGATTTATTGTGAATATACTCTAGAATAACAG
>JAZDIT010000037.1:0-4070 GCA_043804755.1 Patescibacteria group bacterium
GTTTACTGATTTATATCGCATGCCTCCTGTCAATATTCAAATTAGTTCCTGTAACCCTTACATTGGCCGGCATCGCAGGTTTCGTTCTTTCTATGGGGATGGCGATTGATGCCAACATCCTGATTTTTGCAAGAATGCGTGAGGAGCTGAAACAAGGGAGTAATTATTTGCTGGCTTTAGAGAATGGCGCAAAAAGAGCCTGGCCTTCAATAAGAGACGGCAATTTCACGACTATTTTGGTCGCCCTGATTTTGTTCGCATTCGGGACGAGTTTTGTCAAAGGTTTTGCCTTAACCTTGATTATCGGTAATTTATTCGGCATGTTCACGGCTATCGTGATAACGAATAATTTCTTGCGGCTTTTTGCCGGCGAGAAATCCAAAAAATGGATGTGGCTCTGGGGATAATTTTTACTAATTTATAACATGAACATTCCTTTTCTGAAATTTACAAAACTATATTATATACTTTCCGCGTCATTGGCTATTTTGGCGGTTTTGGCTATCTCCATTTTCGGACTTAAAATGGGTCTTGATTTTTCTGGAGGCAGCATTTTGGAGATTCAATTTGATAATCGTCCGTCGAACGATGTTATACAAGAAAAACTGCAGGATCTTGGTATCGGAGAAATCGTAATCCAGCCGACGGGAGAAAACGGCGCAATAATCAGAATGGGAACTATAGATGAGAACACCCATGCGGCAATTCTTTCCCGACTTGGCGGAATTTCAAATATAGGAGAATTGCGTTTTGAAAGCATCGGCCCCGCTGTCGGAAAAGAATTAAGCCAGAAAACGCTCGTTTTGATAATAGTTTCTCTGGTTGCTTTGCTTATCTATATTGCAATTGCTTTCCGCAAGGTTTCCTGGCCGGTTTCAAGCTTGCAATACGGGCTGATTTCCATCTTAGCCCTGACTTTCGACGTATTAATAACGATCGGGGTTTTTTCCCTTCTCGGAAAATTTTACAACGTCCAGTTTAACATTCCTATAATCACGGCCCTTTTAACCATTCTGGGATATACCATAAACGATAAAGTTATCGTTTTTGACAGGGTGCGGGAAAATCTGATAAAAAACAGGATGGCTGACTTCAAAGACATTGTCAACCGGAGCTTGAATCAAACTTTATTCCGTTCGATAAGCACGGGTTTTTGCAGCCTTTTGGCTCTTTTGGCAATATTCTTTTTGGGCGGGGAAACTCTTAAATATTTCGCCCTGACCCTGATTGTCGGCATCGTGATCGGCACTTATTCTTCGCTGTTTTTGGCCAGTCCGCTTTTGGTCAGCTGGAGAAGAAGGCGTTAACATTTGACAAATAAGCTTAAAAATGCTTTAATAGATTAATTAAGCGATCTAATACAATGGATTTCAATTATACACAAATAAGTTCCAATTTGCTGCGGGATTTACCTTCCAGAGTAAAAGAGGTTGTTTCGCGCAGGTTCGGTCTGGAAAGCGGTAAAGAAGAAACGCTGGAGGCAATCGGCGGCGATTTTGGAATTACCAGGGAAAGAATCCGTCAGATAGAGGAATCAGGTCTGGAAAAAATAAGGCCGGAAATCAGGAAATATCAGAAAGTTTTTGACGGCTTTTACGAATATTTGGAAAAACAGGGCACTCTAAAAAGAGAAACAATTCTGCTTGAAGATCTCGGAAGGGAAAAATACCAGCCGCAAATTTATTTTCTTTTATCGCTTGATAATAGGTTTAAAAGAATGAGCGAGAACGATGATTTTTGTCCGCTTTGGACAACCGATAAGAATAATTTGACATTCGCGAAAAAGACAATTGATTTTCTTTTTAATAAACTAAAAGAGTCAAAGAAACCCCTTTCGTTCAAAGAGCTGAAATCTTTTCAGCCCGGGGTGAATGATGCCGTCCTTAATTCTTATTTGGAGGCATCAAAAAAAATACAGAAAAATGCGGAAGGACTTTACGGCCTTAAGGACTGGCCCGAGATAAATCCCCGAGGGATAAAAGATAAAGCTTATTTGATTTTCAAAAAAACCGGAAAGCCCTTGCACTTTACCGATGTTACAAAAATGATTAATGGAGCTTTGACGCAAACGGTTCACAATGAACTCATACGGGATTCCAGATTCGTTCTGGTGGGCAGGGGGATTTATGCTTTATCGGAATGGGGTTATACTCCCGGTCAGGTGAAAGACGTTCTTTTGAGGATTTTAAAAGAATCGAAGAAACCTTTGACAAAAGAAGAAATTTTAAACTTGGCTTTGAAACAAAGGATGGTCAAGGAAAATACGATTTTATTGAATTTAAGCAACAAAAATTATTTTACCCGGAACCCTCAAGGGAAATATACGGTTCGGGAAAGCTAAAAATAGAATCAAATCGGAATTAAATTCTGGCTCTTTTATAGATGATACCGCCTGAAGTCTTGGACTTCTTAAAACCTATATGGACGTTTTTGGCCCCATTTGCCAAAATAGCATGGGAATTTATTAAAGTTTGGTGGTGGGTCCCATTGCCTTTTATTTTGTGGAGGCCTTTTAAGTATCTCTGGCTTTGGTGGAGGGTTGAAGACTGGTTTGTCAAAAGCTACAGGCCTGTGATACTCGAAATAAGAATTCCGAAGGACAGCTTAAAACCGATAAGAGCCATGGAATCCGTGATGGCCAGCATCCACATGGCGATTACCCAGCCCCCAGACATATGGGAAAAGTGGCTCGAAGGCCAGGTCCAGACATCTGTTTCATTCGAAATCGCTTCAATAGGAGGTGAAATCCATTTTTACGTAAGATTCAATTCTCCTTACAGAGATGCCGTAGAAGCGAGCATCTATTCGCAATATCCTGAAGCCGAAATTTTCGAGGTCGAAGATTATACAAAAACTGTCCCGCAGGATGTCCCAAATAAAGATTGGGATCTTTTTGGTTCCGATTGGAGATTTCCGAAAGATGATCATTTTCCGATAAAAACCTACACTGATTTTGAAACGGAACAGGAATCCGAAGAAGAGAAAAGAATCGATCCGATATCAAGCTTGATGGAAGGCCTGTCGAAGGTAAAACCGGGCGAGCAGTTTTGGTTCCAGTTTCTGGCGGAGCCCCTGACCGATGCCACTGCAGATAAAGGGTTCTTAATTGGTTTGGGAAAGATCCCGGGAGCTTTGAGCGTCTGGCTGAAAGCCGGGATGAAACTGCGGGATGAATTGGCTTACAGGAAAGAAAAAGAAACAAAACAAACTCCCATGCTGTTTGAGGCAGTAAAAATCCTGATTACGGGCGAACCCACTCAAATTATAGAAGAAAAGCAGGAATTCATACCTGCCGAAATGAAACTTACTCCGGGCGAGAAAGAGATCCTCGCCGGGCTCGAAAAGAAAATGGCAAAGCCGATTTTCAACGTAACCGTTAGATTCGTCTTTCTTGGAAATAGAGAGGTTTTTTTCAGATCCAATTTCAGGCTGGCATTCGCTTATTACAACGAGTATGCAACTAGCAATCTCAACATGTTTTTACCCAATTCCAAGACCCTGACCAAAATAAAAAAGAGCTGGTTTTTTATTCCTAATTTGTGGCGTCCGAGAAGAGCATATTTGAGGGCGCGACGGGTTTTCAAGAATTATATAAATAGATATACTTCATTTTTCCCGAGGTCAGGAGGGCAAATTGCTTTAAATATTGAAGAAATGGCTTCTCTTTATCACTTTCCGTCATGGGCTGTTTCTCCAGTGCCCGGTGCGCAGAGAGTCGAAGCTAAAAAAGGTCCGCCGCCCGAATTGCCGACGGAATAAGAACCTTCGCTTTGCGAAGAACCTTGATTGCCTGCGGCAAATAAAAACCTTCGTTTTGCGAAGAACCTTGATTGCCTGTGGCAAATAAAAACCTTCGCTTTGCGAAGAACCTTGATTGCCTGCGGCAAATAAAAACCTATTTCGCAGAACCTTGTTTCTTCGCTTTACTAAAATGTTAGAAGACTCAGAAATAAATTTTTTTGGAGAAACCACCTTCAGAAATCAAAGGAAAAAATTCGGAGTAAAAATCGACGACAGGCGCCGGCATGTTTATGTTGTCGGAAAGACCGGCATGGGCAAAACCAATTTGA
>JAZDIT010000038.1:0-3070 GCA_043804755.1 Patescibacteria group bacterium
AAAGGAACTCCGGCCGAATTAAGTACAAATACTGCCAATTTCTCAATTCTATCGGGCAGGTCTGAAAATACGATAGACAAATTGGCGGAATTATTGTCAAATGATAAAAATCCGCCAAGTGATTTTGAGTTAAAAATCAGCAAGATTGAAAACGATTATTTTCTGATTTTTTCCGCAAAAGACATCGAAACCGGGATCGATCACTACGAAATCCGGGAAGGGGAATATGGCTGGAAAACGGGAAACAGCCCCTATCTTTTGGAAAATCAGAATTTGAGGAATAAAATTCAGGTAAAGGCGATCGACAGGGCCGGAAACGAAAGAGTAAGTGAGATTATATCCAAACAATTGGTCGTTTTTTGTGTGATAATCTTTTCGCTGATTATATTGGCGGTATTCGGAATATGGATGATTTTCCGAAAATTTAAAAGAAAAAAATGAGAAAAACGGTTTATCTTTTTATAATTTCATCTCTGCTTTGTTCTTTTCATTTTACATTTGCCGATACGACAGGGGCGTCTCTTTATCTTTCTCCCAATTCAGGGACTTTTTACGTCGGAAATACTTTTAATGTTTCCATTTTTTTGGATACTGGCGGGAATGACGTTAATGCGGTTCATGCGAATTTAAAATTCGATCCCCAAAAATTACAGATTGCCAGTCCTACGGCAGGAAAATCTTTCATCTCCGTCTGGATTTCCCAGCCGACATATTCAAACAAGGAAGGAACGGCTTCTTTTCTGGGTGGAAATCCTTCGCCTGGAATAAATACGTCGGCAGGCTTGGTTTCAACGATAACCTTCAGGACGATAGCTCCCGGAGAGACAGAGATCTTATTCGTCGATTCGCATGTCCTTTTGGATGACGGAAAGGGCACTGATGTATTGAGTTCAAGCGGTAAAGGAAGCTACAAGATTACGATTCCGCCGCCTGAAGGGCCGGAGATTTTCTCGCCAACCCATTCCAACCAGAATAAATGGTATAAAAATAACAATCCGACCTACTCATGGACAAAAGAGGACGGCATTTCCGATTTCAGCTTTATTCTGGATCACGATCCGCATGGGGTTCCCGACAGCATCTCGGAAGGGGATTTCAATTCGGTTTCTTATGCCCAGCTTGATGACGGTATTTGGTATTTTCACGTAAAAGCCAAAAAAAGCGGCGTTTGGGGAGGATCATCACATTATCTGGTTCAAATTGACTCAACACCGCCTGCGAGTTTTAAAATCAATGTGGACCCTTCGGTAAAAACCGCCAATACCCAGTCGATAGCATCGTTTATCACAACCGATGCCCTCTCCGGATTTGATCATTTTGACGCAAGATTGATAGATGTTACGCCTGGAAAAGAAAGCCAGGAAACGGGATTTTTCATAGAGACGGTCAGCCCATATAAATTGCCGAATCTTGCGGTTGGCAATTATCTTTTGGCGGTCAGCGCGTTTGACAGTGCCGGAAACTGGAGAGATGAATCGATAAAGATAGAAATAATTCCTGCCGGCATAGGTCTGAATGGAAAGGGGATTTTCATTTTGGGAATATTCCTGACATGGTGGATTTTGGCTTTGATATTCGTTTTAATCGCCATTTTAACGGGGATATTTTTAATCTACCGTTTGAAAAAACAGCAAAAAATCCAAAAAGAAATCAAAGAACGGCTGCTGGATCGGGAAAGGAAATTAAAGGAAGAAACTGAAAAAATAAATAAGACCACTGTCGGATGAAAAGGACACTCATAATTGCAATCATTTCAATCTTTTTTATATTGAGTAATGTCTCCGATATTTTTGCCGCGAACGCCACGTTGTTTTTGGAACCGGCAGCCGGAAGTTATCCCACAAAAGGAACTTTTTCGCTCAGAGTGAAGGTCAACAGTGATGGAGCAATTATTAACGCAGGTAAGGCAAAAATTTCATACCAGACCGATTTTCTGGAAGTGCAGAGCGCATCAAAGTCGGGGTCCATATTCCAGCTTTGGCCGGACGAACCGGTTTATTCCAATTCTCAGGGACAGGTTGCTTTCAGCGGCGGAGTGCCGGCTCCGGGATTCTCCGGCATCGGTACGACTCTGATAATCACCTTTAAAGTAAAAAAAGAAGGAGAAACAAGTGTTACGATTTCCGATGCGGAGATTTTGGCGGCGGATGGAAGAGGTACGAATATTCTTATTTCTGCACAGGGGGGGACGTATCAATTCTATCCAGGGGTAACTTCCGGCGAAGAACAAATTCCTTCTGGAGAAGAAATAACCGTACCGGTCCCTGAAATTTCAGTGTATCCCAAAATATATAACTCCGGAGAAGAATTGTTTTACACCGATGGGAAAGCTCAAGCGAGTACGACGGTTTTGTTATTCCTGAAACAAGGTGAGGAAATACTGCGGACATGGGAAACAACGAGTGATAATAACGGTATTTGGTCATTCTCGACGGATGAAATGTTTAAATCCGGAGAATATCTGCTGTCAGCTAAAGCAAAAGATTCCAACGGGAATATCAGCGAATCGTCTCCTGAATACGCCGTCAAGATAATTTTAGTCGGTTTTTCGATAGGCCAATCGATTATATTATATTCCTTTCTTGCGATCATCTTAATAATAATCGTATTGATAGTAACGGTGGTTTGGATCAATATTATTTTTTCAAGGAACGAGAAAACAAAAGAGAGATTGCAGAAAGAAACCAAAGAAGCAAAAGAAAGCCTGGAAAACACTTTTGAAGAATTAAGGAAAGAACTTTCGCGTAAAATCGAATATTTCGATTCAAAACAGGGTCTTAGCCCCGAGGAAAGAAAACTTCGCGACGAAATATTTTATATTTTGAAAAATTCCGAAGAAACAGTCAATAAAGAAATACGTGATATTGAGAAAGAACTGGATTAAATCAAAAAAGCACCCATTTGGGTGCTTTTTTGATTATTTAAGAATCGTTCCGATAAAATCGTAATGACCCTTTAAAAAATCTTCCGAACTCATTTTCTTTCCTCCTTCGGGCTGCAGTTCTTCAATAATGAGAAAATCTTTTTCGGTTTGAACGGCAATTTGTTCATTAGTGGCCAGATAGGTTTT
>JAZDIT010000039.1:0-5481 GCA_043804755.1 Patescibacteria group bacterium
GGGAGGAGGAAACCGTGACTGGACCCACAACCCCGCCACCGAGAAAGAAGGGATCTTCATTTACCTGGACCCCGGAAGCGACTGAAATGTTCAACATGCTCAAAAGGGACGACCCTAAATATACCAAGGAACAATACATAAAAGACAGTGAATAGGAGATAGAAATGCCTGAATGCGAAAAATGTGGAGCAACTTTTGAAACCGATAACCAATTACGGGGACACATGATGTCCCACGCGAGAAGCGAAAACAGGAAGAAAACCGTAGACAGAAAGAAACGGGTAGGTCTGGGGGCGCCTCATAAGAGGCTGTCTTTACCGGAAATACCCGGGAAACACACCCATTGGATCAATGACAAATGGGGGCGCGATCCGTCACGAATTCAGCGGGCGCTTGCAGCAGGGTATGAATTCATAGACAGTGAAGGCATGGTCGTTGGCGAAGGAGCGGTTGATGGCAATCAGGACCCTGGGAACAGGATGAGCCGAACCGTCGGGACGAATAAAGACGGATCTCAAATCGTTGCCTACGCGATGGCTATAGACCAGGAATTGTACGACGAATACCAGGCAGAAAAGCAAGTACCAGTGGATAGAACCGATGCCGCTATAAAACGCGGCCAATTCGAAAATAAACTTGGACAATCTGGCTTCGTTCCCGAGGACGGAATTTCAATGACCGTCGAACGATAGCCTATATATAAGGAGTATTTATTTTGGCAAATTCTGACGCAAGATTCGGGCTAAAGCCCGTGCGCTACAATGAGGACTATGTAGAAAAGTTCTTTGTAGATGCGGATTACGCCACCGCTTTGTATATTGGGGATTGTGTTGACTATGATACGACCGATGCCAACATGGACCCCACGGCGAAGCATGGGACGGTAATTCGAGCGGCGATGACGGCAGCGACCTTTACACTTGGGCCGATTATCGTTTCAAAATTACCGGACCGTTTATCTTCCCGATGGAGTATAGTCATAAGTAAATTAGTTATTCAGCCGTTCAAATGTAGGCAATTAATAGGTAATAGTCAATAAAAACTCAATTGTAATTGCCGGGATTGGTGAACAATGGCATAATTCGTGTGCAAAAAAAGTCAAAAATATAGGAAAAACATCAGGCGATTAATATATTAGATTAAGCGAAGCTAAATAATAGCTATAATAAGCCCTTATAGCTCAATGGATAGAGCAAGCCCGTCCTAAGGGCGAGATGGGGGTTCGATTCCCTCTAAGGGCACACTTCGACTTGCTTGGGCCCGTAGCTCAATGGCAGTAGCGCCTCAATGG
Organism: Patescibacteria group bacterium; assembly: GCA_043804755.1. Classification (GTDB taxonomy): domain Bacteria; phylum Patescibacteriota; class Minisyncoccia; order Minisyncoccales; family JAQTPW01; genus JAZDIT01. Next base: position 1,292 of record JAZDIT010000039.1, read on the forward strand.
CATTGAGGAGGTTGTGGGTTCAACTCCCATCGGGTCCACAAATAAATTGGAGACGTGCCGGAGTGGTTGAACGGGGTGGTCTCGAACCTCGCCCCTTCTAAAAGAATATTTGGTGGGATGCCAGAGCGGTTGAATGGGCCGCACTCGAAATGCGGTATACCCTCAAGGGTATCGGGGGTTCAAATCCCTCTCCCACCGCAAGAAGGGGCAGGACGAATCATCCCGTCTCCGCAAAAATTTATTAAAAGTAAAAACAATAACAATATCGGAGAGGGGTCGGGAGAACAGGCAGTTCTCCCGTATAGGAAAATATAGTATATATATTCTTCCTTACAGTCAAAATATTAAAAACCGAGGGTTGTTAAGGAGCGAGCCCGAAGCGAAAGCGCCTGCCGAAAGTAGGAAAGGGCGAGCGACCTCACTTGGTATAACCACTATGTTTAATTTCTCAAAAAAAACAAAAAAAGAACCGGAAAATTTAAAAGAAATACTTGTCGATTTTGCGGATTTGGGAAAAAGAGTCCAGGAAATTTCAGAAGAATTGAATAAATTAAAAGAAAAGAACAGATTCGCGATCCAGAAACTTGGAATCATCAGATTTAATCCTTTCAGGGAAGTCGGCGGGGACCAAAGTTTTACAATTGCGTTTTTGGACGAAAAAGACAATGGAGCGATTATCACGAGTCATTATTCCCGGGAAGGGAATCGGGTTTATGCCAAGCCCATAAAAGAAGGAAAATCGGAGTATTCCCTATCTGAGGAGGAGATAAGCGCAATCGAATCTGCAAAGAAATCAAATATAATCATGGTCTTAGATTCCGGAAATAAAAACGGAAGGAAAAATTCAAAAAAATAAATGGTTAACGAAAAACCGGAACAAAAAGGAAATACCATAAACAGGCCGCCAGTGGTGGTTATTTTAGGCCATGTGGATTCCGGTAAAACTTCTTTATTGGATTATATAAGAAAAACAAATGTCGCAGAGAAAGAATCCGGCGGAATTACTCAGCATATCGGCGCTTATCAGGTTGAAAGAGACGGCAAAAAGATTACTTTTGTCGATACTCCCGGGCATGAAGCATTTTCGGCGATGAGAGGTAGAGGAGCAAAAGTGGCCGATATCGCAATCCTGGTGATCGATGTCGCCGAAGGCGTCCAAACCCAGACAAAAGAAGCTATTTCGCATATAAAATCGGCCGAAATTCCGATGATTGTTGCGATAAATAAAGTTGACCGGTCGGAAGTGAATCCCGAAAAGGTCAAAAAAGAGCTGATGAAAGAGAATATCATAGTGGAGTCTCTGGGAGGCCAAACTCCGTCGGTTAACGTTTCAGCAAAATCGGGCCAAGGTGTGGATGAATTGCTGGAGATGATTTTACTGGTCGGCGAAGTGGAAAATTTAAAAGGAAACATTTCAAAGCCCGCCGAAGGAGTAGTCATCGAATCTTATCTGGATTCGAGAAGAGGACCCATTGTCACCTTTATATTGTCAGACGGTGTTTTGAAGATCGGGGATATAGCGGGTACTTTTTCCACCTTTGGGAAGGTTAAAAATCTGGAAAACTTTCAGGGACATCCGGTCGAAAAAGCTTTGCCTTCCGATCCCGTTGTAATTTTCGGTTTGCCGGAATTGCCGAAAGTCGGTGAAACATTTAAAGTGTTTTCCGATGTTCAGGAAGCGCAGAACAATCTCAAAATCGCTGAGAAAAAAGAAAAGGGCAAAACCCCGGAAGTAAAAGAAGGACAGCAGATTCTGAATTTAATATTGAAAATAGATTTCGTCGGATCTTTGGAAGCGATCGAAGAAGTTTTGAAGGGTATTCCACAGGATAAGGTCATATTAAATATTTTAAGTGCGGAAGTCGGCGATGTTAATGAATCCAACGTAAAGCTTGCCAGATCAAGCGGAGCAATGATTTTCGCCTTCAAGGTAAAAACCAATTCTGTTGCAAAACAACTCGCCGAAAGGGATAAAATCAGAATAATCACCTTTGAAATAATTTATGAATTGGTGGAAGGGATAAGAAAGGCGATGGAAAGAATTCTTTCCCCGGAAAATGTCAGGACCGATATAGGGAAAATCAAAGTTTTGGCGATTTTTATGGCCGAAAAGAACAGGCAGATAATTGGTGGAAGGGTATTTTTCGGTGAAGTTAAAAAAGGCGCTCTGATAGAGGTTGAAAGGAATGGAGAAATTATAGGCCGCGGGAAAATGATTAATCTCCAAAAGAACAAAAAAGATGCGGACAGGGTCGTGCGCGGGGAAGAGTGCGGAATCCTTTTCGAAGGAGATGTCAAAATCGAGACTGGCGATGTTCTGATATTTTATACTGAAGAAAAAAAGCGAGGAGAACTTTAAAGCCAAAACAAGATGGCAAAAAGAATTCAGAGAGTCAACGCCTTAATAAAAGAGGAGATATCGCAGATAATTTTAAAAGAAATCGAATTTTCTCCTGGAGTTTTGGTAACCGTTACCAGGGCCGAAACAACAGATGATTTAAGGGACAGCAACGTTTTTATAAGCGTCTTGCCCGATAAAGATCTTTCTAAAATAGTGGATTTCCTTAACCGAAGGGCCGGTTTTCTGCAAAGCAAAATAAATAAGGTGTTAAGGATGAAGCCGATTCCCCGATTGAAGTTTGTCCAGGAAAGGGAAACTGCGGAGGCGGGAAGAATCGAAGAACTCCTGGAACAATTGAAGAAAGAAAGCAAATAAACTAATATATCAATACCGCATCGGAGCGGGACGGCAGGCGGTGTCTGATAATGGCCAGGTAGCCAAGTAGCTAAGGCAGCAGTCTGCAAAACTGCTATGCGTGGGTGCAATTCCCACCCTGGCCTCAACCGAATTCTGGGCGAGTGGCGAAATGGCATACGCACAACACTTAAAATGTTGCGGTCGTGAGACCATGTGGGTTCGACTCCCACCTCGCCCACAAAACAAAAAACGGCCCTTTTGGCCGTTTTTTGTTTTACTTAACTTTCCAAAATTTCAACGTAGACTCTTTTTACCCCGAAATTTTTTGCTTCTTGCGTGTTCGAAAACCAAATATCAAACTGATAATTACCCATTCTCATATTCATCCGGTCTTCGACAATGAAGATTTTATCGCCGTAAAGCTGGGGTATTTTAATCTTCGTACCGAAGGGGAAAAGATTATTTGCGATAACTCCGTCCCTGACAGCGGTTCCGGCGGCCGTAATAAACGGGTCTTCGTCAGTTTCCCAGGGAGTTGAAGAGTAAGCTGTAATTAATACGTTCATGCGGTCAACTACCGGCGGATCGGGATTGTTCGGGCTGGAAATATAAGCTAAGCTGTTTTCCCGGAGAATAGTTAACTCCGGAAGGGCAGGAGAAGGGTCTCCCAAATCGGCATCGGCAAAAAGCCAGTGCTGTAGGAAGGGGAAAACCCCTATCAAAAGGGTTGTAATCAATATTGCGGTCCAAATCTGATGTTTTCCTATCTCTTTTAAGCTATTTTGCATATTAAAACCCCCTTTACGGGGGAATGCATCTACCTTAGCTTATTTAGGACGGATTGTCAAGACCTAAGACCTGTTTTTGGAGCGGGTGACGGGATGCGCGCCCGTGACCTTCTCGTTGGCAACGAGACGTTCTACTAGCTGAACTACACCCGCACTTCAGCCGCTTGGCGGCTTCAGGGTGCCGTGGAGTAGAATCGAACTACCGACCCTTGCTTTTTCAGAGCAATGCTCTACCACTGAGCTACCACGGCGCAATTCTATAGTGGACGGTATAGGATTTGAACCTATAACCTCCGCGATGTAAACGCGATGCTCTGCCATTGAGCTAACCGTCCAGGAGTTAGCCGCTGAACTAACCGCCCGATAAACAGCGGAGACTCTGTTAAATAGTTTTTCCCATCAAAAAGGCGTCATTCCTTTTTTGGTAATAATTTTTAGCTGTTTTTAAGATTCTAAAATCAAGAGTTTGAAAAAAAGAAACAGCGACCTGATCATCAGTTCGAACATACAGCAAAAGCTCTTTTAACCCGAATGCCTTAAAATGGTTGCTTAAAAATTTAACAAGTTCAGCTCCTATGCCTTTTTGACGGAAATTCGGCTTTACTGCCAAAGAAATAATTTCTCCAGTTTGGTTTTTCAATTGGCCTACGGTATAACCTGTCACCTCTCCCATCTCCTCGCTAACAATAAATCCATCAGAGTAA
>JAZDIT010000040.1:0-31999 GCA_043804755.1 Patescibacteria group bacterium
GGCAGTTTCAGTTCCCGTAATATGTCATCCGCATTTTCAACAAGCACAGCCCCGGTTTTTATCAGGTGATTCGTTCCTTTTGAGTTGGGCGAATCAACGGGGCCGGGAATCGCAAAAACTTTTTTGCCTTGTTTCCTGGCAAATTCTGCGGTAATTAAAGAACCGCTTTTTTCTTTCGCTTCCACAACCAGAACTCCCAAAGACAATCCCGAAACTATTCTGTTTCTTTGCGGAAAAGTGAAGTTGGTTCCGCGGGTTCCTTCGGGATATTCCGAGATTAAACATCCTCCGGTTTCAATTATTTTTTCAGCCAGTTTCAGATTCGATTGGGGATAGATGGTTTCTTTGTCGAGTCCCGTCCCCAAAACCGCAATGGTTTTCTTTTTTCTTTCCACGGCTGCCGTATGGGCAAAAGTATCTATTCCGGGCGCCAGGCCTGAAATGATCGTCAATCCGGTTTCGGCCAGGTCGCCTGATATTCCCAATGCCACTTGTTTACCGTAATTTGAATATCTTCTCGTTCCGACGATGGCGAAATTTTTAGATTCATCTTGCGGAAGATTTCCCCGGCAATAAAGAATTTTCGGCGGATTTTTAATTTTCCTTAAAATTTTCGGATAGTTTTTGTCCTCAATAGATATTTTAATTATTTCTTCCACCATTTTTATAAGTATAACATTTAATTTTTAAAACCTGAAAATATTGACAAAAATATAAAAGATTTTATAATTAGCATGGTGTGCAGTAATTATTATACTGTGCAAGGTTCTTTAAAAGGAGGAACGATCCCATGGAACACAATGCACTTAAAAAAACATCTCGCGAAGCATCCTTGCCGAACAAAAGACCTGCTTATTCTTTAGTTGTTGATTACGATAAACCGGTGGAGGAAATGATCAAATCGGGCTTGTACGACGTGTTAGATGGCGACATTACTTCTAAGAGATTTCCGACCAAGCGGGTCGGAAAGACGGAGATCGCAGTCAAACTCGTTCATTTCAATCGGCCCATCAGTAATGATGAGGCGATCAAAGAGCTTAACCTGATGGGATACCGTCCAGCCAAGTTTTATGAGCTCCTTGCTTTTGGTGAGAAGTATCCAGAAATTCAGCGTAAGTTTCCGATAATCGCTCCTGGTTCCGTATGGCGGCGCTCGGACGGCCGCCGTTATATTCCGTACCTTGATAGTATCGGTTCCAAGCGCGGTCTGTTTCTGGTCTGGTTTGGGCGCTTCTGGGTTAAATGCGTTCGTTTTGCCGCGGTCCGTAAGTAGAATGCTTTGGTTTTTCGTAAAGTCCTCGACGATGTCGAGGACTTTTTATTTTTAATTATTGTTTAAACTAAATAAAAGTGGTAAACAAGTATTATGTTATCCGTAGGTATTGTCGGGCTCGCCAACGTCGGTAAATCCACGTTATTCGAAACGCTGACGAAAAAACAAGTCAATATTTCCAACTATCCTTTTTGTACCATAGAACCCAATATGGGAATTGTTGAAGTGCCCGACATTCGGTTGGATGAATTATCCGTCGCTTTCAATTCGGCAAAAAAAATTCCCGCAGTCGTAAAATACGTGGATATTGCGGGATTAGTGAAGGGAGCCAGCAAAGGCGAGGGCTTGGGAAATCAATTTTTGGCGCATGTCAGGGAAGTAGATGCCATTCTGTTCGTTGTCCGCTGTTTTGAGAGTGCGGAAATCATCCATGTGGAAAAAACGATAGATCCCGTCCGCGACATAGACATAGTCAATATGGAACTTGCTTTGAAAGATTTGGAAACGGTTGGTAAGAGGCTTCAGAAAGTTGAAGCTGATGCAAAAACCGGGAATAAAGTCATTGTTGAGGAGATGGAAATTCTGAAAAAAATGAAAGCAAGTTTGGAAAAGGGGGAACTGGGAAGGCAGTTTGTTGAACAGAATAAAAATTTGTTCGATGAGAATTTTTTGCCCGGGCAGGAAAATCTGAAAATCATAAAAGAACTTCAACTATTAACTGCAAAGCCCTGTATTTTTATCCTGAATTCCAATACGACCGCAATTTCTTCCGAATTGGAACAAAAAATAAAATGTCTGAATTCGAAATATATAATCGCAAGTTTGAGGGATGAGTATGACAGCAGCAAATTTTCTACTGAAGAAAAAAAAGAGCTTGGACTCGGTGAATCGAAGCTTAACGAAATTATTTCCAAATCCTACGAGATACTGGGTTTGATTACATTTTTTACGACAGGGCCAGATGAGTCGCGTGCCTGGACAATTAAAAGGGGGACTAGGGCTCCGCAGACAGCCGGGACGATTCATACTGATTTTGAAAACAAGTTCATCTGCATAGAAACAATAAACTGGGAAAAACTGCTTAGGCTCAAAGAACAATGTAAAGAAGAAAACCTTTGGTCCTGTGCGGCGAGAACGGGTTTGTTAAAAACTGAGGGAAAAGAATATGTCGTCCAGGACGGCGACGTAATTGAGGTGAAGCACGGCCAGTAATAATTGACTTTTAAAATGAAAAGTTTAGTTTCAAATTAGGAGAAATTGTACCAAAAATAAAAAAGGGGAGGGTAAAATGTTTTGTTCATCGTGCTGTGTATCGTTAGAATTGCTAGTGAGAGGGGGATGCGGCGGGAAAAGGGCAATTTATGGCTGTCCCAAATGTGATGCTCTTTTTAGGCAAACGACTGGGGGGATAATATCTACACCAGGAGGAGAAGAACTTATCCGCATTGAAGGAGGATCTTATAAAAGATTCAAAAAAACCGGATCGATGGTGGGAGAAACCATAGAGGCGATAAGGGAGGAATTGGAAGGGAAAAAATAAATCGAGAAGATAATCATTCGGTGAGAGCTTCGCTTTTTATGGCGAAGCTTTTTATTTTTTCAACCGCTTCAGATAACATCTGGCAATATAGATTCAATCCGACGCGGTTTATGTTTCCCGATTGTTCCCTGCCCAAAATGTTTCCGGCGCCGCGGATTTCCAAATCGCGCATCGCAATCCTGTAACCAGAACCAAGTTCTTCGGCTTCTTTCAGAGCATCCAATCTTTCTTTTGCCAAATCGGAAAGATGTTTGCCGTAAAAGAAATACGCAAAGGCCTGTATATAAGAGCGGCCGATGCGGCCACGGATTTGATAAGCCTGCGACAGTCCCAGTTTTGTGGCATCGTCTACAACCAGCGTATTGACGTTGGGGATGTCGATGCCGTTTTCGATAATCGTCGTGGCTATCAACACGTCGATTTTTTTATTCTGGAAATCTTCCATCACTTTCAGCAATTCCTTTTCGCTTAATCTGCCGTGCCCGATTCCAAATTTCGCATCTGGAACCAGTTTTTGCAGGAAATTTTTTGCCGTGGCTATCGTTTCAACCCGGTTGTGCAAATAATAAATTTGTCCCCTTCTCGATATTTCATCTTTTATCGCCTTTCTGATTATTTTTTCCGAAAAGGGGAGGACAGAAGTTTTTATGGGAAGGCGGCCCGTCGGCGGAGTTTGAATCAAACTGATGCTTTTTAAAGACGACATAGCAAGATACAAGGTTCTCGGGATGGGCGTTGCGGAAAGAGACAGAATATCCAAGGACTCCCTCATTTTTTTGAATTTTTCTTTCTGTTTTACTCCAAACCTTTGTTCGTCATCGATGACCAGAAGTCCGGGTTTTTTGAACTCGACGTCTTTCGACAGAATCCTGTGAGTACCTATCAATATGTCTATCTCGCCCGATTTAAGATTTCCAATAATTTTTTCCTGTTCCGTCTTCGATTGCAAACGGGACAGAATTGCGATCTTAATCGGCAAGTCTTTCAGCCTGTTTTTAAAATTGTGGAAATGCTGGTCGGCCAGGATAGTCGTAGGGGAAAGGAGAGCGGTCTGGTATCCGGAATTCACTCCCTTTACCAGTGTTCTCAGGGCAACCTCTGTTTTGCCGAATCCCACGTCTCCGCAAACAATCCTGTCCATAGGTTCAGTTTTCTCTTCGAGGTCTTTTTTAATTTCAGCTATAGCCTCAATCTGGTCTGGTGTTTCTTCATATTGGAAAGTTGCGGCTATTTGGCGGTCTATTTCGTTATCCGGAGAATAAACCGGCCTCGATGCGATTTCCCTTTTCGCATAAATCTCCAAAAGCTCTTTTGCAAGCCGTTCCGCGGATTCTTTTATTTTTTGTTTGGTTCTTTGCCAAGTCAGAGACCCTAATCTGGAAATTTTGGGTTCCGAAAAGCCTACATACCTGGAAAGTTTTCTTTCTAATCCTACGGGTACATACAGTTTGTCATCCGAAGCATAATCCAGAAGATAATAAAGTTCATCGCCGATCCTCACCTGCTGCCGGTAAATTCCGATTCCGTGATCAAGATGAACAAGATAGTCTCCTGTCTTTAAATTCTTCAAATCGGAAAATAATTTTTGGGATTTCAGCCTTTTTTTAAGAATTTCTTTTATAGTTTTTTCGTTTTCTATTTTTATCGGCAGCTGCAGGATTTCTTCAATTTTATTCCCAAGGAAATCAATTCGGACCGCATAATTCAGATTAACCGGGAAAACATCTATAATTCCTCCCCTTTGGGAAAATTCTCCCGGCTCATCGGTTTCCAGCACTTTTTCATATCCCATTTCGTCCAATTTCCTCAAAAATTGTGAAAGGTTGTAATTTTGGTTTTTCTTGAGATAAACTGTGTTATCTTCGAAAAATGTTTGGGTTTTTCTCGATTCCAATATCTTTTCGAGATTCTGTTCAAACCAAAGATTCCCCTTTTCAAGAAAATAGGGGGTGATGCCGGCAATCAAAACGGCGCTTATTTCCACCCTTGACATTTCCATATATATAATATATAATAAACTATTCTAAAATTTAATGCAATCTTCAGAATTGCGCCTTCTGATCTACTTGCGAGTGGCTGATCCAAATACATAACTTTGTTATGTATTTGGTAAAAATATCCAGCAATCCCTCCTTAGCCTGGATTATGCTGAAAGACTATGGTTTGAGAAGTTTTCTTCTCTGAACCATAGCGCTCGTAAGTAGATCAGAGGGCATCTTAAATACAATTTGTCCTCAAGAGGAGGGTTTTTATGCCGCTTTCAACGGCGCCGTTGTCTAAGTGGTGCGGTGGACCAGCCTCGCTTTGCGAGGCTGTCAAGTGCAATTGTAATGATTGCACTTCGGTCAATAAGGAATTGGCCGAAAAAAAACGCCGCGAAGAAGAAGCCCAAAAAGCTTCTGACACAGCCGGGAGGTAAATTAATCCCGGCTTCCTATAGCCGGGAGGTGAATTAACCCCCGGCTTCCTCATTTATTGAACTCGTTCATGGCCTCATTAAGGCCGTTTTTTATTAAAAACCCGATCGCCTCTGAAGTTTTTTCAAAAACTTCTTTCAGGATTTTTTCTTCGTCTTTGCTGAATTTTTGAAGAACGAAACTTTCCGGTTTTTTCGGTTTTCCGGTTTTCGGTTGAATGCCGATTCTTATCCTGACAAAATCGTTATTTTTCAAATATCTTACAATTGATTCCACTCCTTTGTGGCCGGCAGATCCCCGGCTCTTCACGATTTTTATTTTCCCGATTGGTAAATCGATATCGTCGTGGATAACCACCAAATTTCCAATTTCCAATTTCCAATTTTCAATTGATTTTCTGACCGCTTTGCCGGATTCATTCATAAAAGTCTGGGGTTTTACCAAAATCACTTTTTTCCCGCTAAAAGAACTTTCCGAAATTTCCGCAATGAATTTTTTATTCAATTTGAAACCGGGGAAAGCGTTCTTTCCCCTGAATTCGTCAATCGCTCGAAAACCGACATTATGCCTCGTATTCGCGTATTTTTTATCGGGATTGCCCAGTCCGGCGATTAAAATCATAGATTTAATGCATTATATCATTCTCTTGCTCCGTTAGAAATGGATTTCTAACGGAGCTTGCAAAACTGAAAAAAAATTTGTATAATATCGTATAGCTATATGAAAAAAACACTTTCTTTTATCTGGGAAATTACGAAAATAATCATAATCGCCCTGGCAATAGTCATACCCATCAGGTATTTTTTGTTTCAACCTTTTTTCGTCAGGGGACAGTCGATGGAACCGAATTTTGAGAACGGCGATTATTTGATTGTAGATGAGTTGTCTTACAGGCTGGGAGATCCGCAAAGAGGCGAAATAATAGTTTTCAAATATCCTCAGGATACAACTCAGAGATATATAAAAAGAATTATCGGTCTTCCCGGGGAAACCGTGGAGATTAAAAACGGAAAAGTGGCCATATATTCCGGAGATTCCCAACCGCAGATTTTGAATGAATCGGCTTACCTTTCAGCCGACATCCAGACGACGGGAAACCTCAGGATTACTTTGAGGAACGACGAGTATTTTGTTTTAGGGGACAACCGTCCCGTCTCTTCTGACTCAAGGCGCTGGGGAGTAGTTCCGAGGGAAGATATTGTCGGCAAAGTTTATTTAAGGGCCTGGCCGCTGGAGGATTTGATTAAAATTGAATCGCCAACATACTAAATGAAAAAATTCAAGTTTCAAGCTCCAACGGGAATGCACGACGTTCTTCCCGAAAACCAGAGATATTTCAAAAAAATCCTTGGCGTTCTTGAAAATATAGCCGGTTTTTACGGTTTTGAAAAAATAGATACTCCGATGCTTGAAGATGCGGAGCTTTTCTCAAAAGGCGTGGGTTTGTCCACGGATATCGTGGGCAAGCAGATGTTTACGTTGAGGACAAAAGGCGGGGATTTTCTGGCTTTAAGGCCGGAAGGAACTTCCCCGATAGTCAGAGCTTATATTGAAAACGGATTTGTAAATCTTCCGCAGCCGGTAAAATTGTGGTATTTCGGGCCGTACTTCAGATATGAGCATCCGCAAGCCGGAAGGTTCAGACAGTTTTGGCAGTTCGGTTTTGAAATTTTCGGCGAAGAAAACGCGGTTATCGACGTGCAGATGATTCAGATTTTTTACAACATATTGCAGGAACTGAAACTGAAAAATTTGGTCATTGAAGTTAACTGCATAGGCGATAGTGCATGCAGGCCGTATTACAAAAAACTTTTGGCGAATTATCTCAGATCGCGTGAGTCGGCTCTCTGTGCGGATTGCAAGAGAAGACTGCGGGAAAATCCTTTGAGAGTTTTGGATTGCAAGGAAGAAAAATGTCAGCCCATAAAAGCGCAGGCTCCCCAGATGATCGATCATCTTTGCGAAGGGTGCCACAAACACTTCAAGGAAGTTTTGGAATTTTTAGATGAGATACAATTGCCGTATCGTTTAAATCCCCATTTGGTACGTGGCTTGGATTATTACAGCAAAACCGTTTTTGAGATATTTCCCGAAACAAAGGATGAAACTCAAAAGCCTTCGGCTTTAGTCGGAGGAGGCAGATACGATTCTTTGGTGAAAATTCTTGGCGGGAAAGATACTCCTGCCTGCGGTGCGGCTTGCGGAGTGGAAAGAATCATCGAATTAATGAAGGCAAAATCTTTAAGTCCCGCAAGGGAGCCCGAATTTGAAATTTTCCTGGCCCAATTGGGTGCTTTGGCAAAAAGGAAAAGCCTGCAATTAATCGAAAATTTCAGAAAAGAAAGAATTACGGTGGCCGAGTCCCTCGGCAGAGATTCTCTTAAAACACAATTGGCAAGGGCCAATAAGTTGAACGTCAAGTACACTTTAATTTTAGGTCAACAGGAAGCGCTTGAAGACAGGATAATCATAAGGGACATGAAAGCGGGTAATCAGGAAACCGTGAGGCTCGAAAAGGTCGTCGGTGAAATAGCCAAAAAAGTAAGAAAGTAATGGAAGATATTTTTTGCAGAATTGTGAAAAAAGAGGTGCCCTCAAAAATTGTTTTTGAGAATGAAAAAATTCTGGTCATCGAGGACATTGCCCCCAAAGCGCCAGTTCATATCTTAATAATTCCAAAAAAACATATTTCTTCGGCTGATGAATTAAAATCAGAAGACAAAGAATTGGTCGGCGAAATATTCCTGATAGCTCCGCAGATAGCCAAAGAAAAAGGTATCGCAGATACGGGCTATAGGGTAGTAATGAACAAAGGCAAAGATGCGGGGCAGACAGTGGATCATCTTCATTTTCATTTACTGGGCGGTCATAAATTACCGTTCGCATAATATAATTAATCGTTAAACCACTATGGCTCTTGAAGTAAGGAAACAAGACAGAGAAACTTCTCAAAGCTTAATCCGTCGTTTCAGCACCGGCATGAAAAAAAGCGGGATTTTGGTCAGAGCAAGGAAAATAAGATTCGTTCAAAGAGAAAAATCCCCCGACATGCAGAAAAAGGCGGCTTTAAGAAGAGAAGAACTCAAAATTGAATACAAAAAAAAGGAAAAATCGGGAAAATTAGAGAAAAAACAATTTACTCGATAAAAACATGTTTTTAAAAGAAAAGATTCAGGAAAATTTAACAGCGGCTTTAAAAAATAAAAAAGAGCTGGAACTTTCTGTTTTAAGGATGTTATCTGCGGCAATCGGTAACAAAGAAACGGAAAAGAGAACAAAAATATGGAAAGTAAAGACCGAATTGGCGGCCGAAGATCTTGAGAAAGAAAGTCAGCTTAAAGAAGAAGAAATATTTGACGTGATTTCTTCCGAAATAAAAAAGAGAAGAGAATCAATCGAGGGATTCGAAAAGGGAGGAAGGAAAGAAATGGCCGATAAAGAAAAAAAAGAACTTGATATATTACAGGCATATTTGCCCGAACAGCTTTCGGAAGATGAAATAAAGAAATTGGTTGCGGAAGCTATTGCTAAAACGGGAGCTAAGGAAATAAAGGATATGGGCAGGGTTATGGGTGAATTGATGGCGAAAACAAAAGGAAAAGCGGATAGCGCTTTGATCTCCAAATTAGTTAAAGATTCCCTTTCAAAAGCTTAAAATCTAAACAAAATCCAGGATTATTTATGGCGCCCCCAGGGGCGCCATTTGTTTTCCGGTTCAGTATTTGGTAAAATTCTAAAATGATGGAGATAAACAACTTGACGCGCATCAGACTTGACGAAAAGACGTTGAGAAAAGCCGCAAAAGAAGTTCTAAGGGGCGAACGTAAGAGCAAGGCGGAATTGTCAGTTGTTTTTGCAAATCCCGCAAAGATAAGAGAATTGAATAAAAAATACAGGAAAAAGAACTGCCCGACGGATGTTCTTACATATATATATGACAAAAGTTCGGGCGAAATAATGATTTGTCCTCAAATTGTCAAAAAAAACGCCAAGGAGTTCGGTTCCACTTTCAAAAAGGAAATGATCCGCGTTCTGACCCATGGAGTTCTCCATTTTCTCGGTTATGATCACGAGAAAGGAGGTCAGAAGGCAAAGAAAATGAAGAAAAAAGAAGAATTGTATTTGTATAAGACATTAAATACTAAATAATAATTTTATGGCCAAAGGTCATATAATCGTAGGTTTGGATATCGGGACAAATATGACGAAAGTTTTGGTTGCCGTAAAAAATCCGAACAAAGAAGAGTTTGAAGTTTTGAGTTTGGTTCAGGAACCCTCTTTGGGCGTAAGGAAAGGAGTCGTTTTCAATACTGAAAACGTAACTGAAATTTACCAAATTGCTTTAAAGAAAGCAGAGGAGGAGTCCGACCGGAAGATAGATTCGGTCTACGTAAATATCGGCGGTGCGCATATTTTTTCAACTTTTTCTCATGGTTTGGTTTCGGTTTCCAGAGCCGACAGAAAAATCCCCGAAGAAGACGTGGACAGGGTTTTACAGGCGGCTCAAACGGTTTCTTTGCCTTCAAATAAAAAGATTCTGAAAGTGTTGCCAAAGGAATTTATAGTTGACGGAGAACGAGGATTGAAAGATCCTGTCGGAATGGAAGGAGTGAGGCTTGAGGCGGATGTTTTGGCGGTCGGCGTTTTCATACCTTATTTAAACAATCTCACCCATGCAATTTCGAACGCAGGCGTCCAAATAAATGACGTGATACCCTCTCCCATGGCCAGTGCAAGAGCAGTTGTCAAAAAGAGGGAAAAAGAACTGGGGGTTATGATGATAGAAATAGGCGCCGGTACGACGGGGATTGCGATTTACGAAGAAGGGGATCTTATCCATACTTCCGTTTTGCCGATCGGTTCAGCGAATATTACAAACGACATTGCCGCAGGTCTTAAAATCGACGTAGATTTAGCTGAAAAGATAAAAATTGAATTCGGTAATTGCCTACACCGCGGTCCGGATAAAAAAGAAAAGATTGAACTGGAAGAAGAAGAATCGATGACATTTTCCCACAAGCAGGTTGCAGAAATTGTCGGAAGCAGAGTTTCCGAGATTTTCGACGAGGTTAACAAAGAGTTGAAGAAATTGCAAAAGCCGGTTCAGTTGCCGGGCGGAGTGGTTTTGACCGGAGGGGGAGCAAAGTTGCCAAGAATTCTGGAACTTGCCAAAAAAGAATTAAAAATGTACTGTCGGATCGGAAAACCGCTGGGATATTCTCCCGAACAGGATGATACTTCTTTGGCGACAGTCTGCGGGCTTGTCGCGGAGGGTTTCGACGCGGAAAAAAGCGGAAATTACAGCTTTGATTTATCATTCGGAAAAAAAGTAGGGTCAAAGATTAGAAATATTCTCAAATCTTTCATCCCCTAAAAAATCATATCTGATAATTGATTAACGACCTCTGCAATTTTCCAGAGGCCGTTTTTTTGTCTTCTTTCCTTTTCAAAAGGCAGGTGGTAGAATGTCCTAATAAGTAATTCCCGCTAAAATGCAAGGCAATACCAAAATAAAAGTTGTCGGAGTCGGAGGATCCGGTTGCAATGCGATTTCGAGAATGATGAGATGTGATATCCAAGGCGTTGATTTGATCGCTGTAAATACTGATGATCAGGATTTGAACAAAACGAAGGCTCATTTCAAGATAAGAATCGGCAAAAAACTGACTCAGGGTTTAGGTACGGGAATGAATCCGGAAATCGGCAGGAAATCTGCTGAGGAGCAGAAGGAAGAAATACAGGAAATTCTGAAAGATGCCGATATGGTTTTCATCACCTGCGGATTGGGAGGAGGTACCGGTACCGGAGCTGCACCGATCGTTGCAGAAATCGCAAAGAATTCCGGGGCTTTGACGGTAGCCGTTGTTACAAAACCATTTTCTTTCGAAGGGATTTCGCGCCAGAAAATTGCAGAATCCGGGTTAAATCGCCTGAAGGAAAGGGTTGATTCCTTAATTTCAATTTCCAACGATAGACTTCTTGCGGTTTTGAACCCGAACACTTCGGTTGGGTCCGCTTTTTGGGTTTGCGATGAGATCTTAAGGGAAGCGGTCGCCGGCATATCCGATCTGATTCTGCGGTCGGGAATAATAAACGTGGATTTTGCCGATGTCCGATCAATAATGAAAAATTCGGGTTCAGCTCTTTTCGGGGTAGGAAGGGCATCCGGCGAGAAGAGGGCGGAAATGGCCGCCAAAACCGCTTTAAACTCTCCTTTACTCGGCATTTCACCCAAAGGAGCAAAGGGCGTCCTCTTTAACGTGTCCGGGGGTAAGGACATTTCCTTGTCCGAAATAGAAGAAATAGGTAAAATACTAACACAGGAGATAAATCCCGCCGCAAAAGTGATTTTTGGCGCCATAGGAGACGAAAATTTGAAGGAAGGGGAGCTAAAAGTAACGTTAATCGCCACCGGTTTTTAATCTTCCGGTCGGCAGCGGAAATTTGCCAAAAATCCGTAGTTTTCCCCAAATTTTCTGATTTTGGGGGCTTGACCGACCCACCCCATTTTTCTAAGATAAAGTAATATTCAAAGCTTTATTTTTTTTACGCCGGCGGTACGATTCGACCCCTGCCGGGAAACAGGAAAATAATTAAACAATCTGGGTTTATTACTGTCATGGTGCAAAATAAAATCACAAAAGTCCAAAAAAGAGATGGGGCAATCGTAGATTTCGATCAGAGCAGAATTGTAAGTGCAATTTTTAAAGCTATTACCGCTACAAACCAGGGTGACGGCGTAAAATCAAAAAAACTTTCGGAAGAAGTAGTAAAAATTTTAAACAGAAGATTCAAAAAAGAAGAAATTCCTCAAGTCGAGCAAATCCAGGACATCGTTGAGGAAGTTTTAATTTTACACGGGTTGATTGATACGGCAAAGGCATACATCCTTTACAGAGAACAAAGAAGAAATATCAGAGAAGCTGAAAAAGTTTTTGATGAATCTCTTGAAGCGGTTGATAACTATATTCAAGAGCTCGACTGGCAGGTCAAAGAAAATGCAAATATGGCATATTCTTTGCAGGGTCTGAATGAATATGTAAAATCTTCTATCACTAAAAAATATTGGCTCAATAAAGTTTATCCGCAGGAAATCAGGGAAGCATATCAGAACGGAGAAATGCATATCCACAATTTGGATTCTTTGGCAACTTATTGCTGTGGCTGGGACCTCTATGATTTATTGATCAAAGGTTTCCGCGGAGTTTTTGGGAAAGTGGAATCCAAACCGGCAAAGCACTTCAGGACCGCCTTGGGACAAATGGTTAATTTTTTCTATACTCTCCAGGGAGAAACCGCCGGCGCTGTTGCATTCTCTTCCGCTGATACATTACTGGCTCCATTCATCAGATACGATAATTTGAACTACATCCAGGTAAAGCAAGCACTGCAGGAATTCATATTCAACTGCGCCATTCCCACGAGAGTCGGTTTCCAGACACCTTTCACGAATGTGACTTTGGACATAACGCCTCCGTCTAATCTGGCGAAACAGCCCATAATCATCGGCGGGCTTCCGCAAAAAGAAACCTACGGAGAATTTCAGGAGGAAATGAGCATATTTAACAGGGCATTTTACGAGGTCCTGATGGAAGGAGATGCAAAAGGAAGGCCGTTTACTTTTCCGATTCCGACGATAAACATCACCAAGGATTTTGATTGGGATGATCCCGATTTGAATCCGATGTGGGAGGCTACTGCAAAATACGGAGTAAATTATTTTTCCAATTTCATTCAGTCAGACATGAAGCCCGAGGATGTCCGTTCGATGTGTTGCCGTCTTCGATTGGATAACAAAGAACTTCTTAAAAGGGGAGGCGGGCTTTTCGGATCGAATCCCCTGACGGGAAGCATAGGGGTTGTAACCATCAATCTTCCTCAGATAGGATATCTTTCCAAAACCAAAAAAGAATTTTTTGGAAAACTCGGGAAAATAATGGATTTGGCAAAAGAGAGTTTGGAAATAAAAAGGAAAGTGTTGGAGAATTTCATGGAAAAGGGCTTGTATCCTTATTCGAAATTTTATTTGTCCGGAGTTAAAACGATGAGAAACCAGTATTACGGCAATCATTTTTCCACGATCGGTCTGGTCGGAATGAATGAAGCCCTTCTCAATTTCATCGGCGAAGATTCCGCTTCCAAAAAAGGCAGAACATTCACGTTGGAAGTCCTTGATTTTATGAGGAACAGATTGGTAACGTATCAAAAAGAAACGGGAAACCTTTACAATCTCGAAGCGACGCCGGCAGAAGGGGTGAGTTACCGTTTGCCGCATAAAGACAAGGAAAAATATCCTGACATTATTACCGCCGGAAAACGGGAACCTTATTATACCAATTCCAGCCAGCTGCCGGTCAATTACACCTCCGATGTTTTTGAAGCATTAAAACTTCAGGATGAAATTCAGTGCAAATATACCGGAGGGACGGTTTTACATATGTTTATCGGTGAAAGAATTACCGATATACAGACCGTGAAAAATTTAGTTAAGAAAACATTTTCAAGCTTCCATCTTCCATATATTACAATTACACCTACTTTTTCAATTTGTCCTACTCACGGCTATCTGAACGGAGAGCATTTCGAATGCCCGCAGTGCACAATAAAGCAGCCCTGCGAGGTTTACTCCAGAGTAGTAGGATATATAAGGCCAGTTCAACAATGGCATGCCAGCAAAAGAGAAGAATTCAGGCAGAGGAAAGAATTCAAAGTGTCAAAATACACGGTGGAATTGCCAAAAACAGTTGAAGTGACTAAATAATTCTATGCCGATCGGAGGTCTCCAAAAATTAACTTTAATTGACTACCCTGGCCACTTAGCGGCCACGGTTTTTCTCACAGGATGCAATTTCAGATGTCCGTGGTGTTATTCTTCTGAAATAGTCCTGCCGGAAAAGATAAAAAAACAGCCGAAAATTTCGGAAAAGGAGCTTTTTGAATTTCTGAAAGAAAGAAAAGAATTGATTGAAGGTGTGGTTATCTGCGGAGGAGAGCCGACGACTTCCAAAGAATTAGTTCCTCTCGTAAAAAAGATAAAGGAGATGGGTTTTCTGGTAAAACTGGATACGAATGGCTCCAATCCTAAAACTTTAAAAAAACTTATTTCTGATAAATTGGTGGATTACGTTGCAATGGATATAAAAGCGCCAAAAGACAAATACGGGGAAATTACGGGCGTAAAAATTGACGTAAAGAAAATTCAGGAGAGCATAGATACTTTGAAAGAAGGAAAAGTTGATTACGAATTCAGGACTACGATAGTTCCCACTCTCCATACGAAAGAAGACATATTGAAAATGGCAAGATGGATTTCAGGAGCAAAGAAATATTACCTCCAAAATTTTCGGGCGGAAAAGACAATTGACAAAAAATTCGAGGAAATAAAACCGTTTCCTCAAGAATTCCTTTTGGAAATACACAGGGCTATTTCACCTTTTTTTGAGATTTGCCAAGTAAGGTAATGACGAATTCCAAAATTTTTCTCTGTTTTTGCCTTGCTTTTACCTGCGGGATATTTTTGAGTTCGATTTTGGCGGATAAACTGGGGTTTTTCATCATGCGCATCGTACAATACGCAGGATTGATTTTTGGCTTAATTTTGGTTTCGGTTTTGTTTAAATATAAAAGATTTGCGGTCATCGGATTTTCCGTTTTATTTTTGGTATTGGGAATTTGGCGTCACGGCAACGTGGTATGGGGAATAGCGAATAATGAATTAAAGAATTTTAATGATGCACGAGAAAAAATTACTTTAGTTGGCATAGTTTCCGGCGAACCAGAAATTGGCGCGGGGAATATTAAATTGGTAATAGACAGCCAGCAGTTGATTTTTAACAATGGGAACATAGGAATTTCGGGGAAAATTTTAGTTACTACCAATCGATATCCTGATTATAAATATGGAGACAAGCTGAAGATCGTCGGAAATTTGAAAACACCATCGGATGACGTGGAAGGATTCAACTACAGGGATTATTTGCTGAAAGACGGAATTTACTCCGTAATGGCCTGGCCGGGAATTGAATTGATTTCAGAAAGCCAAGGCAATGTTTTTTACGAATATCTTTTTTCCTTCAAGGGAAAATTGAAAGAAAGTATAAATAAGGCGATGTCTCCCCCGCAGTCAGCGCTTTTGGAAGCGCTGTTTTTCGGCGATGAAGAAAATATTTCAAAAGAATGGAAAAATAAATTCAATCTTACCGGAACAAGGCATATTACCGCGGTCTCCGGCATGAATATTACGATTATTTGTTTTCTTATTCTTAATTTTTTACTGATTCTCGGATTTTGGAGGAATCAGGCGTTTTATATTTCTGTGATTCTGATTATTCTTTATATCCTCATGGTCGGCGCCCCGGCTTCTGCGGTAAGGGCAGGAATTATGGGGCTTCTTTTCCTCGCTGGACAGCATTTTGGCAGGGCCTCGACTGCAAGCCGGGCGATTGCTTTTGCTTCAACATTCATGTTGGCGCTGAATCCTTTGTTGCTAAAGCTCGATGTCGGTTTCCAGCTGTCTTTTTTGGCGGTGATGGGTCTGATTTATCTTCAGCCGATGTTTCTGGAACTTTTTAAAAAAATCCCGAATAATTTTCAGATCAGGTATTCTTTGGCCGCAACGATTTCCGCACAGATTTTCACTTTGCCAGTCCTGATTTATAATTTCGGCAGAATACCGATAACAAGCCCTCTGACTAATGTTTTAATAGTTCCGTTTCTGTCTCTTATCACTATTTTAGGATTTGCTTTTGCATTTTTAGGAATAATCATTCCGCTTTTCGGACAAATACTTTCCTGGCCGGCGTGGCTTTTTTTGACCTATATTACAGAAACAATCGATTTTTTCTCCCGAATTGAATTCGTTTCAATATCTGTAACAAATATCAGCTGGTTTTGGCTGGTAACTTTTTATTTGATTCTGGGGTTCGTTATTTGGCGTATCCAAGGAAGACAGAAACTAAAATTTTTGCAGTATTAATTACTCCAGATTAGTAAATTTCTGATATAATAGATAAATATACTTTCTGGACGCTTCGTCCTAACAGCGAAACATCCATCAGGTAATTTTTCACTTCGTTCAAAATTATGGACAAAAAGGTTTGGTTAATATCCGTGAATATGGGTTACGGTCATCAAAGGACGGCCAATTCTCTGTCCGATTTGGCATTTGAAGGGAAAGTTATCAACGCAAATGACTATGACGGGATTCCCCAGAAAGACAGAAGTATTTGGAATACCACGAGAATGGGATACGAGCTTATTTCAAAGCTGAAAAGAATGCCCGTTTTGGGCAATTTTGTTTTTTCGCTTATGGATTATTTCCAGCGAATTTTAAATTTTTATCCCAAAAGGGACTTATCGGAGCCAACTTTTCAGCTAAAGCAAAATTACAATATGATTGGGAATGGGTGGGGGAAACATCTGATTGAAGAATTGAAAATAAAAAATAAAAAATTAGGATTTATTTTACCGATTGTTTCCACATTTTTTACTCCGGCTTTTATGGCCGATTTTTTCGATTATCCCGGGGAAATATTTTGCATAGTCTGCGACGCGGATATCTCGAGAGCTTGGGCTCCTTTACATCCGAAAAAAAGCAAGATCAAATATTTCGCACCGACGAGGAGGGTGGCTGAAAGGCTGGAATTTTACGGGGTGAAAAAGGAAAATATTCTGTTGACAGGATATCCTTTGCCTCGGGAAAACATCGGCACGGAAAATATGGAGATTTTAAAGGGGGATTTGAGGCACCGGATGCCGAATCTTGATCCAGACCAGAAATATTATTCTAAATATCAGAAGTTGGTTGAAGAGAATGTGATTAATCTGCCGGCCAGAATTAATCATCCCTTGACTCTGACTTTTTGCGTGGGAGGTGCGGGAGCTCAGAGGGAGATAGGGGTCCAAATCCTCCAGGACCTCAAGAGGAAAATAGAAAAGGGGGAATTGAGATTGATTCTGGTTGCGGGGATCAGGGGAAAAATTAACGATTATTTTCTGCAGAATATAGAAAAACTGAATTTAAATGGTAGTTTGGGAAGAAGCATTGAAGTAATTTTTGAAAATGACATCAATGAATATTTCAAAAAATTCAATTCAGCTCTGCGGGAGACGGACATTTTATGGACCAAGCCCAGCGAATTGTCGTTCTATTCGGCATTGGGCATTCCGATAATAATTGCGCCGACTATCGGTTCCCAGGAAGAGTTTAACAAAAGGTGGCTTTTAAAATCGGGTTTTGGTATGCTCCAGGAAAATCCAAAATACGCGCATGACTGGCTGTTTGACTGGCTGAAACGCGGTTACTTTGCGGAGGCGGCTATGGAAAGTTTTATCGAAGGGAAAAAATTGGGAACTTTTATCATTGAGAAAGAAATATCAAAATGCTTTGGCTGTTAGTTGCGATTTCAGCATATTTTTTACTTGCAATATCTTCTCTTTTTGACAGATTTTTTTTGGTCGGGCCGGTAAAAAATCCCAAAGCTTATACCTTCTATATAGGAGCTCTGGGAGTTTTGATTTGCCTGGTTTTATTGCCGTTTGGAATAAATTTTCCAGAAACAAAGATTGTTCTTTTCGGCATTTTTATCGGGTTGATTCGCCTTTGTGCAATGCTTTTTTTGGCCGAGGGATTATCGCGAAACGAAGTTTCCAGAGTGGTGCCGGCAATCGGGGGATTTCTCCCCGTTTTTTCCTTTTTATTATTCTTCCTCTTTTTCCCGCAGACCGACACACTTGGTATTTTCCAGGCAATCGCTTTTATATTACTTGTTTCCGGCTCAGTTTTAATTTCCCTTAGGGAATTTTCCCTTAAGCTTCTTAATTTAAAAATTCTGAAATTTCCGCTGCTGTCCGCTTTTCTTTTCGCACTGAATTTTCTTTTTTCAAAAAATCTTTTTATTGAAACTGATTTTATAAATGGGGCTTTCTTGATTTTGGCAGGAGGAGGAATCGGGGCCTTGCTGCTTTTTTCCCTGCCTGGTGTCAGAAGAACGGTCTTTGAGAAAGCTCCAAGCCAAAAGCATTCCTTGCTTTTAATTTTCGCCCAGGGTATAGGAGGACTTGCGGTTCTTTTGCAGTATTTCGCGGTTTTTCTCGCAAAACCCAGCCAGGTTCCGCTGGTTAATGCCTTGGAAGGAACGCGAGACGTCTTTTTGCTGCTGTTTGTTTTCATATTATCCGCCTGGAATCCGAAATTGCTGAAGGAAGAAGTACAAGGAAAAGTTTTTCTACAAAAAATAGCCGCAGTCGCATTCATAGGCATGGGTTTGACGATATTGGCTTTAAAGTAAGTCCATGAATTTTAAATTTAAAAGATCTTTAACGATATTTTTTTTCTTAATTCTGTTTCTGGTATCAGTGATTTTTTGCTATTTTTTTGTCGGGAAGGTTTCCGAACCGGAAAAAATCATCTGGGGAGTGAATTTTTCCCAGAAACACGCGCAAAATCTCGGTCTCGACTGGAAAGAAACCTATTTGGCTTTAATGGATGATTTGGGAACCAGAAATTTGAAAGTGGCTGCGCATTGGGATTTACTGGAGCCTGAGGAAAATAAATTTTATTTTGATGACTTGGATTGGCAGATAAACAAAGCAAAAGAAAAAGAGGCGAAGGTTATCCTTGTAATAGGAATGAAAACTTCCAGATGGCCGGAATGCCATATTCCCGATTGGGCCCAAAATCTGACAAAAGAAGATCAGCAAAAAGCAGTAATCGCAATGCTTGAGAATCTGGTGTCAAGGTACAAAGATTCTGAAAATATATCCGTCTGGCAGGTTGAAAACGAACCGTTTTTCCCCTTTGGGGAATGTCCGTGGGTAGATAAGGAATTCCTCAAGGAAGAAATAGAACTGGTTCGCTCTTTAGACCCTCGGCCCATAATGATAACTGACAGCGGCGAAGGATCTCTATGGTTTACCGCAGCGAAAATGGGTGACATCGTCGGAACTACAATGTACAGGAAAGTATGGTTTACGATACCGTCTTTTTTGACCAAATATGTGGGGAGATTTGAAAATTTCGGTTTTTATCTGAGTTATCCGTTCCCGTCGGTTTTTTATGGCAGAAAAGCACAGATTATCAATAAACTTTTTAACAAGGAAGTGATTTGCGCCGAATTCCAGGCGGAACCGTGGGGACAATTACTGCTTTATAATCTGCCATTGGAAGAGCAGGAAAAAACGATGAATCTGGAGCAGTTCAGAAAAAACATCGAGTATGCAAAAAAGACGGGTTTGTCGGGATTTTACATTTGGGGCGGTGAGTGGATGTATTGGTTGAAAAAGGAACAAAAAAATTCTACTATCTGGGATGAAGCAAAAAAGCTTTTTTAATGATGGATACAGACTATTATTTAAAAATTGGTCGGGCGGCCGATCTCGCGGATAAAAGAGAACGGGCGCTTTTTAGGTTTTTTGAGATGTTGCCCGGTATTCTGACTTGGCTGACTTTTGGTTTGGCGATTTTATTTTCATGGCTGGAACCGGCTTGGGTTGCTGTATTCGTTATAGCCTTTGTCATATACTGGTTCATTCGCAACATTTATTTTTCCTTGCATCTGGCTTCCTCATATAAGAAAATGGCGGTTAATGAAAAAATCGATTGGATAGGAAAACTGAATCAATTGGACACTGGAAACCTGGCACTGAAAATTTCTGGTTGGAAGGATATATATCATCTTGTAGTGATTCCCATGTATAAAGAGCCGTTGGTCATTCTGCGGGAAGTTTTCCGATCACTAGCCGTTTGCGATTATCCGAAAAACAGAATGATCGTAACTCTCGCCTGTGAGGAAAGGGTAAAGGGGGAGGTAGAAGAAACGGCGAAAATGATAGAAAAAGAGTACGGCGACAAATTTTTTAAATTCCAGGTCACCTGGCATCCCGAAAATCTTCCGGGGGAAATAGCGGGAAAGGGTTCCAACGAAACTTGGGGCGTAAAACAGTTAAAAGAAAAAATAATAGATCCCCTGAGAATTCCCTACGAAAATATAATCGAATCGGCTTTGGACGCCGATACCTGCGTTTTCCCGAAATATTTCAGTTGTCTGACATATTATTATCTGACCGCAAAAAATCCCACGCGGTGCAGTTTTCAGCCTATTCCGCTTTTCATAAATAACATTTGGCATGCCCCGGCGGTTTCCAGAATTTTTGCATTTTCGGCTACTTTTTGGGAAATGATGTGCCAGGAACGTCCGGAAAGATTGGTTACTTTTTCTTCCCATTCCATGAGTTTTAGAGCGTTAATTGATGTCGGTTTCAAACAGACGAATGTTGTTTCTGACGATTCGAGGATTTTCTGGCAGTGTTTTTTCAAATTCGACGGGAACTATGAAGTCCTCCCCTTGTTTTACCCGATTTCCATGGATGCGAATGCCGCCCCCACACTTTTCCAAACCGCAAAGCAGGTTTATTTGCAGCAGAGAAGGTGGGCCTATGGAGCTGGTGAAATTCCCTATTTCTTTTTTGCATCGCTGAAAAATAAAAAAATACCGCTTTTCAAAAAAATTTCCTTCGGTTTTTTCCTTTTTGAAAATCACTGGTCATGGGCTACAAATTCCCTCCTGCTTTTCTTTTTAGGCTGGTTTCCGATAGTTTTGGGCGGCGGGAATTTCAATCAGACGCTTTTTTCCTATAATTTGCCGGAATTCACAAGCCGAATTCTGACTTTGGCCATGCTGGGACTGGTAGGTTCAATATATTTCAGCATGGTTTTACTACCACCCAAGCCTCCTGAATACGGAAAGAAAAAATATCTGTTTTTCATGGTAGAATGGCTTCTGATTCCGATAATTCTTATATTCTTTTATGCCCTGCCGGCGATAGACTCCCAGACGAGATGGATGCTAGGGAAATATCTGGGTTTTTGGCCGACGCCAAAGATTCGTAAGCAAAAATGATTTCTATAATTATTCCGTCTTTAAACGAAGAAAAATATCTTCCGCGGCTGCTTGAGTCAATCAGGCAGCAAATTTTTGATGAAAAGTATGAGACAATAGTTGCCGATGCGGGTTCCGAAGATAAAACCGCAATAATAGCCGCTGATTTCGGTTGTAAAATTACGGACGGAGGAGACCTCCCTGCCAAGGGGAAAAATAGCGGAGTTAAAATCGCCACAGGCGACATCATTTTATTTGCGGATGCCGATACGGTTTTACCGGCTGATTTTTTGGAAAAAGCCACCAAAGAATTCAGGCAAAGAAATTTAGGGGTTGCTTCTTTCTATATCAAGCCGAATGACAAAAAATACAATTTTTTGTATAAGATACTTTTTAACATCCCAAGCAGAATTACCGAAAAATTTTTTCCGCAAGCAATGAATGTCATCATGATTAAAAAAGACATCCACGAGAAAATAGGTGGTTTTAACGGCGCCATAAGGCTTGGGGAAGAACTGGATTATATCAGAAGGGGGGAAAAAATCGGCAGATTCGGCGTGATAAGCTCGGTAGTGCCCTACATTTCCGCAAGGAGATTTGAACGAGACGGCTGGATAAAGACATGGTCAAAATATTTTCTATGCCAATTGTATATGATTTTCTTCGGTCCGGTTACGTCCGATATTTTCAAATATAAATTCAACCACTATTCACAAGAAAGGAAAAATTAATTAGAATACTGATACAAACCATGCCTCTCTATCAATTGCCGGAGTTTAAATTTTCTCAATTAAAAAAACCGGATTTTCCGCGAGGAAAAGGATTTTTGGTTGTACTTTTAGTTTTGTTTTCTTTCCTTGCTGGTGGAATGGGAGGACTTGTCGTCGACAAATATTTGTTGTCCGGAGTTGAAAAAATAAATCTCGAATTATCGGATAATGGAAATGAATATATACCCGTAGATTCACAGGAAGAACAGGTGATAAACGTCGTTAAGGAATCCTCTCCATCCGTAGTCAGCATCATAATTTCCAAAGATATCCCGATTATCGAAGAATATTACGCTTATCCTTTCGGTCCGTCGTTCCCGGAATTCCGAATACTCCAATACCGCCAAAACGGGACGGAAAAACAGGAAGTTGGCGGCGGAACGGGTTTTATCATTTCTTCCGACGGATTGATTCTGACAAATAAGCACGTAGTATCGGACATAGAAGCTGAATATACGGTTTTGATGAACGACGGGAAGAGATATCCGGCAAAAGTACTGGCTTTGGATCCTACCCAGGATCTGGCTTTGATTTCGATTGATACCGCGCAGGCAATCCTGCCTGCCGTAAAACTCGGCGATTCAGATAATCTCCAAATAGGGCAGACCGTAATTACAATCGGCAACGCCTTGGGCGAGTTCAGAAATACCGTTTCAGTCGGCGTGGTTTCGGGTTTGAGCAGAACAATCACAGCTTCGGGCGGAGGAATTTCTGAGACAATAGAGGACGTCATCCAGACCGATGCCGCCATCAACAGCGGAAATTCGGGGGGTCCGCTTCTCAATCTGAAAGGGGAAGTCATCGGCATTAATACCGCAACCGTTACGGGAGCGCAAAACATAGGATTTGCGATTCCCATCAATAAAGCGAAAAGAGACATTGAGCAGGTTAAAGCGATCGGCAAGATTTCTTATCCGTTTCTGGGCGTGCGGTATATTTCAATCAATGATGCGGTGCGGGAAGAAAATAATCTTCCGGTGGATTACGGAGTTTGGATCAAAAGCGGAGATAACGGTGAGCCGGCGATTACCCCCGGTTCGCCGGCCGAGCGAGCAGGTTTGAAAGAAGGGGATATCATATTGGAGTTTTCGGGAGAAAAAATCATCTTTGAAAACAACCTGGGGATGATCATCGAAAAGTATAACCCCGGAGATAAAGTGACCCTGAAAGTTTTAAGCGGAAGTAATGAAAAAGTGCTTGAAGTAACTTTGAGCGAAAGGAAACCGTAAACATAAATAATATTTTGTGTAATTTAACCTTTTGAAGAACAAATTAGCAGTCTTGACAGATGAGTGCTAATCAGCTACCATAATATATATGCCAAACGGAGGTAATTTTACTCACAAAGCCCAGGAGGCCATATTAGCCGCTCAGGACCTTGCCAGGGGCAAGGGCCAGCAGCAGGTTGACGCTTTACATCTGCTTTACGCGCTTTTGGAACAGGAAGAAAGCGTGCTTTTGAATTTACTCCAAAGAATAGGCGCTGATCTGGAAGGACTGAAACGAAAAACCATTTTATCGATAGACCGCTTGCCTGTAATAACAACCCAGCAGAATTTCGGCCAGTTTTATCTGACTCAGGATATGGCAAAAGTTCTTGAAAGGGCAAGGCAGGAAGCCGCAAAAATGGGAGATGAATTCATTTCGGTGGAACATTTATTCCTGGCGCTTTTGGATACGGAAACCAAGGCGAAGGAAATTCTGGACAGGACGAGCCTTCTGGGAGGCGAGGGAGCTTCGGCTTTGGAATTCAACAAGCTGGACTATAATACTTTTTTGAAGCAATTGGCTGAAGTGAGGGGAGGGCAAAGAATTACCGATGCCGAACCGGAATCCAAATATCAGGTGATTGAAAAATATGCCAGAAACCTAACTTCTCTGGCGAAGCAGGGAAAATTGGATCCCGTAGTCGGCAGGGAAAACGAAATCAAAAGATTGATGCAAGTGATTTCAAGGAGAACGAAAAACAATCCTGTTCTGATCGGAGAAGCGGGAGTCGGGAAAACCGCCATAGTCGAAGGTTTGGCCCAAAGAATTGTTTCCGGACAAGTCCCCGAAAGTTTGAAAGATAAGGATGTTATTGGCATGGATATAGGAGCCATGATCGCCGGCACAAAATACAGAGGAGAATTTGAAGACCGGATAAAGGCATTTTTAAGGGAAATAAACAGGGCAGGAGGAAGATATTTGCTTTTCATAGATGAATTACATACTTTGGTAGGAGCTGGAGCCGCCGAAGGCGCAATTGACGCTTCAAACTTATTGAAACCCGCGCTTGCAAGGGGAGAGTTAAAGGCGATAGGAGCTACTACTTTGAAGGAATATCAGCAGCATATTGAAAAGGATCCCGCACTGGAAAGAAGATTTCAGCCGATTTATGTTGCCGAACCGACTATTGAGGATACGATTTCGATGTTGAGGGGAATTAAGGAAAAATACGAACTGCACCACGGGGTGAGGATAAGGGATGCGGCTTTGGTGGCATGTGCCCAATTGGCTGCAAGGTATATTACCGACAGGTTTTTGCCCGATAAAGCCGTTGATTTAATGGATGAAGCGATGAGTTCATTAAGATTGGAAATAGAATCTCAGCCCCAGGATCTCGAAAACCTGAAAAAGGAAATTCAGAAACTGGAAATCGAAAAAGAAGCCATAAAAAGGGAAAAATCTCCGAAGAGAAAGCAGGCGATAGCCAGGCAACTTGCCGATTTAAAGGAAAAAGCAAAACACCTCGAAGCCAAATGGCAATCGGAAAAAGGAACAATTTCAAAAATCAAAGAACTCAAAAAAGAAATCGAAGCCACAAAATTTGAGGCCGAAAGAGGAGAAGCGGAAGGCGACTTGCAGAAAGTGGCAGAGTTAAAATACGGTAAAATTCCGCAATTGATGAAAGAATTGGCCGCCGCCGACAAGAAACTGGAAGTTTTCCAGAAAACAAGGCCCATTTTAAAAGAAGAGGTGACCGAAGAAGATATTGCCGGGGTTGTTTCCAGATGGACGGGAATTCCGATAATGCGCCTTTTGGAAGCGGAAGCGCGGAAACTTGAGAGTATGGAAAAAATTATCACAAGAAGAGTCATCGGACAGGAAGAGGCAATCGTGGCTATTTCCGATGCGATAAGGAGATCGCGTGCCGGCATTTCCGAAGAGAACAAGCCACTGGGATCGTTTATGTTTTTGGGCCCGACGGGAGTCGGAAAAACCGAAACCGCCAGAGCCCTTGCAGAATTTTTGTTCAATGATGAAAATTCCTTGGTAAGACTGGATATGTCAGAGTATATGGAAGAACACACCGTTTCCAAAATGATAGGTTCACCGCCCGGTTACGTCGGCTATGAAGAAGGCGGACAACTTACCGAAAAAGTAAGAAGGCGGCCCTACAGCGTAATTTTATTTGACGAAATCGAAAAAGCCCATCCGAAAGTTTTCAATATTCTGCTTCAAATTCTGGAAGATGGCAGGCTGACCGATGCAAAAGGGAGGACGGCGTCTTTTAAAAACGCCATTTTAATCATGACTTCCAACATAGGTTCCGAATACATCGCCAAAATGGGATCTTTGGGATTTCTGGGGAATAAAGAAGCGGAAAAGGAGAGTTTGAAAGACAAAGTGATGGCGGCCCTGAAAGAAAGCTTCAGGCCGGAATTTCTGAACAGAATTGACGAAATAATCATATTCAATTACCTCGGCAAACCGGAAATAAAGAGAATCGTGGATTTGGAATTGGACAAAGTGATAAAACGGCTTCAAGGTCATAATATTGGAATCCAGATAAGCGATGTGGCAAAGGAATTTCTGGCGGAAAAAGGTTATGATCCTAATTTGGGAGCCAGACCCCTGAAAAGAGTTATCCAACGGGAGGTTTTGAATCCTCTTTCTCTGAAAATAGTTTCCGGAGAAATTAAAGAAGGGGAGAGAATTCTTGTTGATTATAGAAATAATAAAATCGAATTTTTAACAGCTGTCGGGTCTGTTAAAATAACGAAAGAAAGGGAAAAAACTTCGGTAAAAAAATAACGTGTTCAAAAATATTCTCAAAATCTTAGGTTTTTTCGGCGGAGGCATAATAGGCGGAATTTTTGCGAACCTCATTATCTGGCCCTATCTGATAAGCGGTTCTTTTTTGGGCCAATCTCCCCAGGTTTATGTAACGGAACGAAAAGAGATCACGATTCAGGAAAATACCGCTTTAAAAGACGCGGCTGAAAAAGCCGTGAAGGCGTTGATCGGTATAAAAACCGAAACTGCCGGCGCAGAAATTCTGGAAGGAACGGGCTTGGTGGTGACTTCGGACGGATTGATGGTCACACTTGCCGAATTGATTCCGCAGGGGTCGGATTTCGCTTTCTTCGCCGGGCAGGAAGCTGTTTCTTACCAAATTCTGAAAAGAGATTCGGCGGAAAACTTGGCTTTGGTGAAAATAGGAAGAACCAACTTATCCGCATTAAGTTTTGCCGATTTGAATAAATTAAAATTGGGAGAGAGGGTTTTTCTGGCGGGAATAATTTTCGAAAATGGCATTCCTCGGGAAGTTATTAATGAAGGAATCGTTTCAAGTTTCGATGAAAACATAATAAATACCAATATCCGGGAAGGGACGAAAATCAAAGGAAGTCCGCTATTCGATATCGAAGGGAATGTCCTGGGGCTGAATTATGTCACTTCTGAAGGTAAGGTTATTTCAATTCCCAATTCCCGCATTAAAGAATTCGTCGGGATTTAAATATTTGACAAACAAAAAGCACCCATCAATGGGTGCTTTTTGTTTTGGACTATTGTCCTAAACTTTACAGCACGGTAAAATTAAAAAATGTTTAAACGACTTGGTATTTTTTTAATTCTCACAGGAATTATCTTTTTCCAAATAATAGAAACAGAGAAAATGTCCGCGGAATCTTTTACGTATGATTTTTATAACGGGCACGGATTGGATTTGGCCGAGATTCAGGAAGAATTGGATGATATTTCCGAAGAAGTAGATATCTTAAAGCGGAAAATTATGGATCTTACCGAAAATGGGCAAGTTCTGGGAGCAAGTATGGAAAGGGGAGAAGAAACAACCGAAGAAAGCATAAAAGAAAAAAAAGAAGAGTCAAAATTATGCGAAATTACGCCGGGAATTTGGCCAAAACCGGATAAAGTCGCGATCAACGAAGTCGCCTGGATGGGTAACGAGAGCGGTGCAAGCGGGGAATGGATTGAAATCAAAAATGTTTCCGAAAAGGAAATGGATTTGACCGGTTGGCAGCTGCTCAATTCGGATAGCCAGATTGCGGTAGTATTTGGACTTGGTGATTTAATTTCGTCAGGCGATTTTTATATTCTTGAAAGAGGCAGCGACGAAGTTTTACAGAGCATAGACGCAAATAAGATTTATTCGGGTGCGTTGAAAAACGGCGAAGAAGGTCTGTATCTTTTCGACGATAATTGTGAACTTCAGGACCTGGTTTTAGCCGATCCCGAATGGCCGACTGGCGACAATAGCACAAAGAGAACAATGGAAAGGACAAATGATTTTTTCTGGCAGACAAGCTTTGTAAGAGGAGGGACCCCGGGAGCGGAAAACGGAGAAGCGTATTACAGAAGTTCAGGAAACCAAAATTTGCCTGTTGCCTGTTCCCAAGCGAATTTATCTTTGGTGGAAAATCCGAGCGTAATAATCAACGAAGTCGCCTGGATGGGAAGCGTCAGCAGTACGTATGATGAATGGATTGAACTCAAAAATGTTTCGACGGCGGGTGTCTCCTTAAACCGTTGGCAGTTGATCGGGGTCAATACTGGGAGCGGAAAGAACAACATAGAAGTTTTTTTCGGGAAAAAAGACAAAATAAACTCGTTTTATCTTCTGGAAAGGAGCGATGACGAAGCGGTTGTCGGAATTCCTGCCGACAAAATTTTTTCGGGATCGATCAACGATTCGGATTTCGCCTTAAGGCTTTTTGACGACAAATGCAGGTTAATTGACGAAGTTGCGGCAACTCCCGATTGGCCTGCCGGCAGGAAAACGGGAGAAAAAAGAACGGCTGAGAGAGGAGAGGATTCAAACTGGCATGATTCTTTTGCCACATCGTCTTTTTCAGGTCTATTCGGAACTCCTAGGGAAGAAAACAGTCAAATGCCGAAACTCCCGCCGGTTTTGGAAATGTCAACCGACAGCTTGTCTTTTAAGGGAGAAAAAGATGAAATCGTTCCAAATCAAATAATAACATTCACTAATTCGGGAGGAAGCGATTTGAATTGGAGTATTGATCTAAACTTAATAGTTTGGTTCTTGATAAATGGAGGTATTTTGGCCACAGGTACCATTCCGGCATCAGATTCCATAGACATAGAATTTTCGATAATCCCCGGATTGGCAGAGGGAGATTACTCGGCTACCGCCACGGTTGAAATAGCGGGACAAAATGATTCGAAAAGCATTTCCGCAGGGTTGACTATTTACCAAAAAACGGTTAAAACTGTAATAATCAATGAAATTGCCTGGATGGGGACCGAGGCTAGTTCAAGTCAGGAATGGATAGAGATCTATAATAATGCAGATGCCGACATCGATTTGAGAAATTGGGAAATTCGAAAAGACGGGAATGCTTTCATACTGTTTAACGCGTCTTCCAGCACTATTGGAGACACGATTATACCAGCCCGATATTACTACATTTTAGAAAGGAAATTCAGTAATTTTTTCGAAACGTTTCCCGCAGATTTCATTTATGGAAATTACAGCAATACGTATGCAATGCGAGATACCGGGAATAAAATCCAATTGCTAGACGATAGCGATAGCCTGATTGATGAAATAGATTGCTTAGATGGTTGGTTTGCCGGTAGTAATACCATACTAAAACAGACAATGGAAAGGATTGACCCGGAAATGCCGGGGAGCGATCCCTTCAACTGGGCGTCAAGCAGTTCGCCCGGCGGAACCCCAAAAGCGCAAAACAGCATCGTTCCATAAATTATG
The DNA here is from genome assembly GCA_043804755.1 of Patescibacteria group bacterium. Classification (GTDB taxonomy): domain Bacteria; phylum Patescibacteriota; class Minisyncoccia; order Minisyncoccales; family JAQTPW01; genus JAZDIT01. The sequence continues at coordinate 28,840 of JAZDIT010000040.1, forward strand.
GACAAAGACTATTATATCCAACTTACAAAGAACCTCTATCGCTTAACCTTACTTTTCCCAAAAAAGGAGCCTTTGAGGTATAAAATGAGGGAATTGGCAGATGATATTTTAACAAAGCCCCAAGAGGGTAATTTTGCGGTTCTGGATGCCTTTTTTGAGGTGGTAAAAGCCCAAAACTGGGTATCTCTGCAGGATGTGTTGGTAATCCAGGCAGAATATGCTAATATACGTGGAGCACAGAAAGAAGTTTATCCTAAAGAGCGAAATATTGAAGTTCAGTCTTTGCCGACATCAACCAAAAATTTACTGGAAAGACAGGAGAAAATATTAGCCATTTTAAGGGAAAAAGGAAAAGCACAGGTTTGGGAAATGAAACAGATCTTCCCCCAGATAAGCAAAAGAACCCTGCGGAGAGATTGCGAATATTTGTTGAAACAGGGAGTCATCGAAAGACTGGGCGAAAGGAATAATACTTTTTATCAGGTAAAACTAGGGTGACAGGGTAGGACATACATATATATATGATAGGACATTAGTGTCCTATGGAATCTACCTAACCATACATGCAAAATAAACGGCAGGAATATAGTAAAATTTACGATAAGTATATCGGAAAGATATATCGGTTTGTATTGTTGAAGGTAAGCTCGGAGGAGATTGCCCAGGATTTATCTTCGGAAACATTTCTTAAAGGATGGGAAGCGTTCCAACAGAATAAGATTGATAATCCGCAGGCCTTTTTGTATCGGATCGCCCATAATTTAGTTGTTGACCACTATCGGGAGAAGGGTAGGACACAAATTGTTTCCGCCGACTGCTTTCCCATAGCCGATCCGCAGCTTCGCATAGAAGAAAGTGCGGTACTGAATTCGGACCTTGAACAGGTTAAAGCAAGATTGGCCGATCTTAAAGAGGATTACCAGAACGTCATTATCTGGCATTATTTGGACGATTTGTCTATCCCCGAAGTGGCAAAGCTGCTTGATAGGTCCGAAGAAGCTACCCGAGTTTTGCTCCACAGAGCCCTTGAATCTTTAAGACAAAATCTCGATTCGAAAACAGCTTAAATTGACTGTAATAAACGAGCCGGTTTTACGTCATAATATACGCAATGGAAGATAAAGCTCTCATAAACAAGCTTAAAGAACTCCGCAAAATAGAACCCAGTCATGACTGGGTGATTTCGACTAAGACAATGATTTTGGGAGAGGCGCCCAGAACCGGATGGATTTCAAATTTCGGGTTTTTCCCGAATTTCGTTTTCAGATACAATAAGGCGATTTTTGCGACATTGATAGTTTTCGGATTCGTAGCGGGAGCATTTACTTTTTCCCAGAATTCGTTGCCGGGCGATCCTTTTTACGTTTTCAAGAAGATTACGGAATCAAGCAGGATGGCATTTGCCGATGAGAAAGATCTTCCGAAACTTCAGCTTGAATTGGTCAATCAGAGATTGGAAGAACTGGACAGGATAGCTAAAGGCAACAGGCCTCAGAATCTGGCATCCGCCATTCAGGAATTTCAGGCCAATATGTCAAAGGCGGCCGAGAACATGATCAAAGTTCAGGATTCCGATGTCAACGAGATCGTTTCCGAAACAAAGAAGATAGAAGAAAACAAAGAGAGAATAGAGTCGCTTGGAATAGTTATAGGCGAAACGACTGATCTGGATAGCGCCTTATTGCAGCTTATAGACAGGGAAATAAAAGACTTGGAAGTCAGGACTTTGTCCGATTCACAGAAAGAAATTTTCACCCAGGCCGTAGACGCTTTCAAGACAGGAAACTATTCTGACGCATTGGAAAAAATCCTGCTTTTGAGCAACCAGCAGTAAGCTAAATTTAAATTTGATTCCCGCTTTGCGGGACCCTGAAAATTATTATCATAATTTTGGAAAGTCGTTATTCGTGACTCTTACGTAAAGTCGCGAGAATTGGTCGACCGACAGAGTTAAACGGTCATAATAAATTAAAACTCAAAAAACATTAAAACACAGATGAGTACTATTACGAAAAAAATTGTAGCTATAGCTATGGCGTTGTCTGTTTTTGCGTTAGTTGCTCCTGCACAAGGTGCAACAGTTGAAGAATTGCAAGCTCAGATCAATTCGCTTTTAGCTACATTAGCTACATTACAAGCACAGTTGAGTGGAACAACTCAGACAGGTGTTACCGGATGCACTATCACTTCCTTTGCGACAGATTTGTCACAAGGAATGACAAGTGCTGACGTCAAATGTTTACAGATCATTCTGAACTCTGACGCCGCCACTAAAGTGGCCGCAACCGGTGCAGGTTCACCTGGAAACGAAACCACTTACTTTGGCGCTTTAACATATGCCGCCGTTGTAAAGTTTCAGAACAAATACGCTTCCGAGGTTTTAACCCCAATAGGGTTGACCGCCGGAACGGGTTATGTCGGTGCAAGAACCAGAGCGAAATTGAACACAATGTTTGGGACGGTAGTGGTACCGCCAGTTGTCCCGCCAGTAACCAATCCTTTGACAGTCGCTTTGGCTTCCAACAGCCCCGTCGCTTCGAATCTCCAGAAAAGTACAGCTAACAACGTTATGGTGAGAATTACTTTCACTGGAAGCTCGGCTGCCGACACCTACGTTACCGGATTAGCTATCAAGAATTACGGTAATGCAGAAAACGGCATTGACCTCGTAGAAGTCAATGATATTAAGCTTTTCGATGAAAGCAATATCCAAATTGGCACAACCCGAAATCTAATCGGAGGCACTGCCAACTTTGTCGTCATCCCGGCCATAGTTGTTCCCAAGAACGGAACAAAAACCGTCAGCGTAACTGCTAATGTCACAGCTAATGCAGAGACATTAACCACAGTCCAATTAGGACTTGATTCCGCAACCGCTATCACTGGAGCCACCTTTGCAGGAAATTATCCTGTAAAAGGCAGTGTCTTCACGATAGTCCCGAGCGGAGCAATTGGAACCTTGACCACGGGAGATTATTCAACTCCTCCTGTCGTTTCAGTCAAAATAGGGCAGACCAACGTAATTTTGGAAAGCTTTATTGTTGGAGCCGGTTCCAGAGAAGATGTCAGAATAAATCAAATAACGCTTGAAAACGAAGGAACCATTTCTGCAACTGATATAACGAATATCAGAATCAGAGAAGTCGGAGGTTCGGTTGTA
>JAZDIT010000041.1:0-6225 GCA_043804755.1 Patescibacteria group bacterium
ACCCTTATCTATATCCGCTTTCTGACTGAGATTCGAGAAAACCATTACCGGTATCGGACTTGAATTTGGGTCTTCTTTGAGCCTCCTTAAAATCTCCCAGCCGTCAACCTGGGGTAAAACAAGATCCAAAATCACAAGATCGGGTTTTTTTTCCGCAACCTTTTTAAAAGTCGCTTCACCGTTTTCCGCAATCTCGACGGAAAAACCAGCCTCTTTCAATTTCGAAGTGTATATGTCGATCAAAAACGGATCGTCTTCAACTAATAAAATTGATTTAGCCATCATTTTTCTTCCGCGACTCTTAAAACTTCCTCCATGGAGGTAACGCCTTCCAAAACCTTCAGAACGCCGTCTTGCTTCATGGTAATCATACCCTGTTTTTTTGCCTCTTCAAAAATTTTTGTTTCGGACGGATTTTCCAAAACTATGTCAGAAAGCTGTTTTGTCATTGAAAGCACCTCAAAAAGAGCGATTCTTCCGGAATAACCGCTTGCATTGCACTTTTTGCAACCCTTGGATTCAAATACGAAAACATCCTGATCGGAATCTATTTTAAATGGAATATTTTTCTTTATTATTTCGGGAAGCTGGCCGAATTCTCCAAAAATTATTTTTCTCATTTCTTCGGAAGGCTTTACCTTCTCTTTACAGAAGGGACATAGTTTCCTGACGAGACGCTGTGCCAGCGCGATACTCAACGTAGGTGGAATTAAAAATGGCTCCACTCCCAAATCAATCAATCTTGGAATAACTCCAAGGGCATCATTGGTGTGTAATGTAGATAAGACAATGTGCCCCGTCAGGGCGGCGTTTGTCGCCAAATTTGCCGTCTCCTTATCCCTGATCTCTCCCACCATGATTATATTCGGATCTTGTCTCAAAATGTGTCTAAGCCCAGTTGCAAAATCATATCCTATCTCCGGTCTTATCTGCGATTGGTTCACCCCTTCAATAAAATATTCCACCGGATCCTCCAAAGTAATAATGTTCACCCCTTCTTTATTCAGCGCGTGCAATATCGTGTAAAGAGTGGTCGTTTTTCCGGAACCCGTCGGCCCAGTCGCCAAAATCAGGCCATAAGGCTTTTTTATCGCTTCTTTCACCACTTCAAAATTCTTTCCTTCCAAACCCAAATCGTCGAAACTTTTTAGCCCTTCGGATGAATCCAAAATTCTCAAAGCGATTTTTTCGCCAAGCGTTGTCGGAAAAGTCGAAACCCTGAAATCAATATCTTTATTATCCAGTCTTGTCGAGAATCTCCCATCCTGGGGCAACCTTGTTTCGTCTATTTTCAGGTTTGAAAGAATTTTAACTCTTGCAACAACGGCAGGATGAATTTTCAAAGGCAGAATGATGCTCGAATGCAAAATACCGTCGAGTCTGAAACGTATTCTTAGTTTATCCTTTGTCGGCTCAATATGTATGTCTGAAGCCTCTCCTTCGACGGCATGCCGCAAAATTACAGCAACAACTTTGGAAATCGGAGCTTCTTCAACCAATCTTTCTAGTGCATCGCCTTTTACTGGTAGTTTTCCGACGCCCTCAACTCTCAATTCATCCTCTAATTCATCCAAAGCCTTTTTAACTTCCCCCCTGAGCGACCTATACTGTTTCAAAAGTTCGTTGAAAACAGAATCGGTTATTAAAAAAACACGGAAGGTGAACTTACCTTGTCGGGATAAAAATTTAAGCGCCTCCTGGGCCCTTAAATCCTCTGGGTAAACCATCCCTACCTCCAAAATATCTCCTTGTCTGGCTAGGGGAATCATCTTATAATATTTCGCGGATTCCTCCGGTATTGATTCCAGAACCTTCAAAGGAACGTCTTCGGTCAAAACTTCCTCCCGGAAAGGTATTCCAAGATTCTCGCTTTTCAAAGAGAATAAAACGCCCTCCGAAATTATATTTTTACCCAAAATGACTTCTTCTTCCTTTTTCCCGGAATTTTTAACCTCAAACTCAAGTTCGGCTGCTTTGTCTTTTTCCAAAAGCCCTTTTTTTATTAACTGTTGGATAAGAGTAAACATGCGTTAGTAAGACAAGAATGGATTTTCCCGTCCGACAGTGCCCTCAAAAGCTTTTATTTCTTCAAACGGTTGAAGTTCTTTTAGCATCGGATTTTCCAATAATTGAAAATTGATTTCGATTTTTTTTGCTTCAAAAGAAATCGGTATCCCTGGCACAAAGTTTTTCTGCCTGTATACAAAAAAAGTTATCAGAAGCACCGCGATCAAAACAAAAATCAGGTACAGTTGTTTATTATCTTTTTTTAAAAAATTATTTTCCATAATATTAATGGGAATAAAATTTGACCACTATTTCAAATGAAAACGGGGAAGTTTCCCTTCCCGGCGAAGAGAAAGAGATATTATCGACTTCTATGATCCTCGCTGAATTTTCCAAAACGGAAAGAAAATTTTTGAAATCATGATAAAAACCGCTGAGGGATAAGGTAATGGTATTTTCTTTAATGGCGGAATCTTTCGAATTGGGGGAACTTGAAATGTCGCTTGCCTGTTTGAGGATCAGTCCCGAATCGGAGGCTTTCCTTTGGAAGAAATCAAGCATCGAGGGAGCCGAAACCTCATCTGGGAAAGCGGAGGAGATTTTTGAAACCTCTTCGTTTTTCTGTTTCAATTCCTCGGAAATTCGGGCTATTTCCTGGTAATATTCTTCTCTGTTTTCAAGCTCGCGCTGTTTCGCGTCAACTTCGGCTTGCTTTAATTGAAGCACCTGATATTTGGGCATTATCAGCCCCATAGAGAAAGCTATAACGGCAATAAAACAGATCGCAATAATAATTGGTTTATTCATTTTTTTCTGTTTTTTGAAAAATTTTTGGGTCTAAAATAAGATTGAAGGAAAATGCAACTCCTTCTTTCGAAAAACCCATATTAGACAAAACGACATTCTTAATGAGTTTTTCGTTTTTAAAGACTATAAGTTGCTGGCCGACAGTCTGAAAACTGTCAGTGGTTCCCCCAACTTCAATTTCATGCGTATCCGCCGTTAGATTGAAGCTAGAAAAGAAAACTTTGGGCAAAGTTATGCCCTCAAGAAAACCGAATACATTTGAAGAATATTCGTAGCCGCCAACCAGAGAAGAGAAATCATCGATTTTTCTTTTAATCGCCAAAACTTCTTTTTCCAAAGCCGCTTCGGGAGAACTATTCGCCTGGGCCAGACTTCCCTCCAATAACTGAAAATTCTTTTCCTCTCTATTCTGCAGGCCGTTAATGACAAAAAAAACGGAAATTGCGGCTACAACCAAAAATATTGATAAATAAAACAAAACATTAAGCCAAATCGGCTCCTTCTCTACCGGTCTGGGAACGATTTGAATTGTCATATTGTTTTAAAGTTCGAATCCCCGCAGAGCCATTCCTACTGCTATTGTGTATGAAGGCCCCATTTTTTTAATAGTTTCTTCAAGAAGAGGGGGATAAAAAATATCGGTAAAAGGATGTGCTATTTCCGTTTCGATTTTCAGAGTATCGGCAAAATATTTTTTCAAGCCGGGAATTTTCGCCGATCCTCCGGCCAAAATTATCTTTGAAGCTTCTTTCCCGTTAGACAAATAGAAATCTTTAAGAATTTTTTCCGTTTCATTCATAATATAATCCACCAACGGAAGGAGTATTTTTCTCGCTGCTGGCTCGGATTCCTCTATTCCTTTCTCTTTTTTAAACTGTTCCGCATCTTTGTAATCGAGATTCAGGGCTTTTGATATAAGCTGGGTCAGTTCGTTTCCGGAGATATCGAAACTGTGACTTTTTTTTAATATGCCGTTATCGACGATATTTATAGTGGTGCTTTGTGCCCCTATATCCAAGACACAAACGATTTTTTTATCTTTCTTTGCAAGCGTTCTCAAAAGTCCGAAGGCCTCGGCTTCAAGAGCCATAAGCTTCAAACCGGCAAAAGTGGCGATTTCCTGATATTGGTTAACAACTTCCAACGGAACCGCAACCAGTAAAACCTTCAAAGGAGTGCCTTTTTGTTTTCCCTTACCCACTTCTCCTTCGACGATAGACCAGTCAAGCACGACTTCCGAAAGAGGCATCGGGATATACTGTCTGGCTTCGAACCTTATTGCTTCAGGAACCTCTTCCCTGGTCATCGACGGCAATGAAAAATCTATAAAAAAACTCGCGAAGTCGGGAATTGAAAATATCGCTTTTCTTTCGATAATTTTTGCCTCTTCAAAAATCGCTAAAATGGCTTTTGCGATTTCCTGGCTGGATAGCAACAAAGTATTCTTGTCAATCGTCCTGAAAGGTTTTTCATAAAGCGTCATCGCAGACGCCTCTCCGTAATTTTCTAACTTTATTCTATCACCGTATCGGGATAATTCAATGATTTTTATCGCGGTCGTACCGATATCTATTCCCAAATAATTTTTAGATGTTTTTCTGAAAGGATTCCAAATCATCCTGATTTAAGATTTAATATATTATATAATGAAAAATGATGCGTAAAAACGGCATTGGCAGCTTGATCCTCGATGTCCTTTTCCCGAAGGTTTGTTTCCGTTGCAAAAGAGAAGGAAGTTATCTCTGCCAGGATTGTCTTGCGACCCTTGAAGTTCTGGAGAGCTCTTTTTGCCTTTGCGAAAAACCCCAGAGGTTGGCGGAAGCCGGAAAATGCAGAAATTGCCGCAAAAAACAATTGGACGGTTTGTATTTTGCGATTTCTTACCAAAATAATCTGGTAAAAAATCTGATTCGCCAATTCAAATATGAACCTTACATTAAAGAACTGGCCGTTCCTCTGGCTTTGTTAATTATAACCCATTTTAATCTAATCCAGAAGCAATTCCCTGTGGAAAATTATATTATGATACCCGTTCCCCTAACGAAGAAAAAAATGAAACAAAGAGGGTTCAATCAGTCGGAAGAATTGGCCAAAGAAATCTCCGAAAATCTCGGCATCCCGGTCGTTACCGAATGTTTGTTAAAAATAAAAGAGACTCCGCCGCAAATGGAGCTCTCCGCCGAAGAGAGAATGGAAAATATAAAAGGAGTTTTCGCAATAAAGAACGACGAGAAATTAAAAAACAAGAAAATTTTCTTGGTTGATGATGTTTACACTACCGGCTCAACTATGGAAGAAGCGGCCGGAGTTTTGAAAAAATACGGCGCAAAAGAGGTCTGGGGAATAGTAGTGGCAAGAGGACAATAAAAACCGGCATCTGCCGGTTTTTTGTTTTAACTAGTCGTGCGGAAGCGAGAGGATTCGAACCTCTGATACCCTTTCAGGTATAACGGTTTTCAAGACCGCCGCCTTCAACCGCTCAGCCACGCTTCCGAAATTTCGAATTTTAATGAAAAATTCCAGGGCCCCGCGAAGTGGGAATCATACTACTTATCGTGTCTTATGCTCTCCAATTTTCTAAGCTGGGAAACTAAATTATCCAAAGCGATATCAAGGGATTCTATCAAGCTGAAACCTCTTTTTTCACCGATGAATTCGCGTTTCCCCACGGTCATATTCAGTTTCGCCACATAATCATTGTGATGCGAGAAATATTCTATTCTTACGTCCAAGATGGCCAGTTCCAGATTGCCATGATGCAGCAAGTTGGTTAATCTGTTCAGCTTTTCTTCCGTGAAATATTCGTTTACTTGTTTCTCGCAAGTTTTGTCGGTTTGTTGAAAATAAAAATTGATTTTCATGTTTTTCTATATACTCTTTAAAAATGAAAAAAAATAATGCGGAGAGGGTGGGATTCGAACCCACGAGGGTATTGCTACCCTAACACATTAGCAGCGTGCCGCTTTCGGCCACTCAGCCACCTCTCCATATTTATATTAATCTATATTTTCTTTTTATCTCCTCTCTTTTATATCCTTTCTTCCATTCCCTTTCAATCTTTACAGCTTCATCGCGCAAAGAAAATTCACTAAATTCTAAAATCTTGAATGGTCTCCTCGCTTTAGTCGAACTAACTCTTCCATTATTGTGCTCCAAAATTCTTCTTTTTAAATTATTTGTCTGCCCAATATAAATATCGTTATCTTTTATACTTTTCAATATGTATACGTAATACATAAATAGCCACTCAGCCCCTGCCTACCGGCAGGCAGGACCTCTCCAATTACTTTTATATTCTACTCATAAAATCAGCCTACGTCAATTTCCCCTTCAATGCGATTCAGGGCAATCCTGATCTTGTCAGCGGATTGAATTCGACTTAATTTCGTGTTAAATTTAACGAAGTTTCTG
>JAZDIT010000042.1:0-5629 GCA_043804755.1 Patescibacteria group bacterium
ATAAACCCGAAATATCTCGGAATGGATAAGAATATCTTCACGGGGTTGAAAAAAGGCTTTGTCCAGTTGACAAGAAAATAAATAAATTTCGGATAACGCTTTTTGGTTTTAGCCATGAAAAATTTTTATTTTTGATAATATCCCCATTTGATATGTTTTACATTCTTGGGCAAGCGGTTTGGCTTCAGAATTCTCCAACAATCGATAATGACAACCGGTTTTTTCGTTATTTTCTTATAATCCGCGCTTTTGAATTCTTCCGAAGGAAGAGTTATCACCCAAAGATCGGATCTTGAAAGACATTCTTTTAAAGAATCGGCATATTCTATTTTATCTTTGAATATTTCTTTTACACTTTCCTTTGCCAGAGAGTCATAAGCGGTTACTTTTACTCCTTTGGTGAGAAGAAATTTAATAAGTTTTATCGCCGGCGATTCAATGATTACCGGAGTATTGGGTTTGAAGGAAAGCCCTAAAACGGAAACTCTCCTGTTTTTGGGCAGATTCCGCAACACGAGATCGGCGAGGTGGTCATCCTGGAATCTGTTTATCTTTTCGACTTCCTTTATCAGCCCAGCATCGGATTTTTTCTCTCCCGCAAATCTCATGAAAGACTTCGTATCCCTGGGAAAGCACGTTCCTCCGAAACTCAACCCGCCCTTGAAATAATAAGGAGAAATTCTTCGATCTGCCCCTATGCCTTTTGTAATGAGATCTACGTCGGCTCCGGGTATTTTTTCGCAGATATTTGCCAACATATTGGCAAAACTTATTTTCGTTGTTATATACGCATTTAATGCAACCTTTGCGATTTCGGCACTGGCCAAAGGCATTCTTGTAACCGCAGGCTCATTCTCATAGAGTTTTCCGTAAACGCCGGATATCTGGTCTCCTGCAAATTTATCGCTCTCACCTATTATCACGAGGTCGGGGTTCAGAAAATCGCGTATAACGCTCCCAAGGGCGACGAAATCAGGGACATGCCCGACCCCAAAACCGACATTCAGCTTTCTCCCCGAATATTTTTCGATTATGGGAATAAGCCGCTTGTTTATTGAACCCGGCATTACCGTACTGCTTATAACGAACAGATGATATTCTTTCCGGCTTTTCTTCAGGCTTTTCGCAAGAGATTTAAGGGCAGATTCCACATATTTGTTGGAAAAATTACCGTCAGGATCGCTTGGAGTTGCAACAAGAATGACGGTGATATCAGTTTCCGTTATGGCTTTTTGGATATCCGCGGTAGCACGAAAATTTTTCCTGTATTTTGTTATGAATTCCTGTAATTGCGGTTCTACAATCGGTGATATCCCATGGTTAAGCGATTCAACCACTTTCTCATTGATGTCCACTCCCAAGGTTTTGATTCCGCGAGATGCAAAACAGACCGCCAAAGGCAGGCCCAGTTTTCCCAATCCGACTACTGAAATTTTTCTCTTGTTTAGCATCATTTTTTTAAACCCATAATTTTAAGTCCCGCACGGGAGGAAAAATTATCTGAGGGATATTACGGCTTCAGCCGGAATGTCCAGAAAGTATAATTTTAAAAATCTGATTGAATCTTTTTTCCATCGTATGATCGCGGAAACTGCGCTCATATCCGGCTTTTGCGATATCTTCCCTTTCTTTATCGTGAACCAAATAGTATTTTATTTTTTTAACCATTTCGTTGAAATCTCTGAAAAATACGACCTCTTTATCCGGTTCAAATAATTTTTCCATGCTTTCTGCGTAGCCGGTCAGAAGAAAACCGCCGCAACCCAGAACGTGGAAAATCCTGCCTTTTATCTGTTCTCTATTCTGGGCAAGCAGCGTCTGGAAGTTTTCGTACCATTTCAGGGGGCTGTTTACTCCCAAGGATCTGTCAAAATTCCTGTGTACGAAAATTAAAGCAAGCTGTTTCCATAAAACCCCCGAACTCTCGGCGAGATTCAGATTTATCTTACTTTGACAGATAATCCTTATTTTTTCTTCGTTCGTAATGTGGCCATTGGACCATCCTTCGCCAAAACACTCGACGCGAATCCCGGCGTCCCCCAATTTCTTCATTATTTCTTTTCTGACTCCGTGGGGTCTCCCTATAAAAGTGACGTCATAAATTTTCGGTAAAACCTGGGCTTTGAAAAGAAAGGGGTTAAACCCCTGCGGCATAAAAACCGCATTCTTAAAACCAATTTTATCGTATTTCGCTATGGCCCGGGGGTCTGTCGTAAAGATCCAGTGGAAAAGCGGCGCCCAGTATTTTGAACATTTGTAAAAATTCCAATGGTCGTCAAGAGACCATGTAAACGTTTTAGCTCCGCTTTCTTGAGTTATTCTCCTCATAATATCCTTCTGAACCGCGTCCATGTTGAAAACGAAAACCGCGTCGGGTTTTTCCCTTAAAACCAAATCAAACAGTCCTTTATTCGCTTTTTCAATCCCGTCCCTTTTCACCACGACATCAATGGGGAAAAGAATGACCTCATTCTCCTTGTTATTCATTTGTACAAGGGCTTCGTAATAATTGCTGTATTCATTCGAAGGGCCCAGTTCGGGTTTGCCGTGATCGTATTGATTACCTACAAAAATAATTTTCATAGAGTCTCTTTTCTTAAGATTAATTTGATCATGATTTTTTTATAAACGTAAAGGCAAGCCGAAAAAACCGCAGCCCCAAATGGAATTGAATAAATAATAGGAAGACTATAAACACTGGGAAAAGAGATAACAAAATACATTATGGCACCGCACAGAATAATGCCTAATGAATTGCGGAAAAAATCCGGGTTTAGCGTTTTCACATCCGTAAATTTTGAAGTAAAGGCGAAAAACAGAAAAAACATCAGGAAATACGCCATGATTGTCGCGGCAGCAGCCCCATACAGGCTGTATTTAGGGATAAGAATCAGATTTAAAACGATGTTAACTGCTGCTCCGGTTAACCCGACCCAAAACGTCAATTTCTGCCGATTGGCAACGATTAATATCCAATAAAATATAGTATAAAGATAAATAATTCCCGTCATTAATATCAAAATTTGGAGAGCTAAAACGGACGGGCTGAAAGTGGGACCGAAGATATAATCTATAATTTTTGGAGCGAGGATTATTCCCCCTACAGTTATAGGAACGGCGAGTGAAAGCATTATTTCGATCTGACGATTCCATATTTTCTGGAATTTTTCTTTATTTTCCTTATAGGCCTTGCTTAAAGCAGGAAAGAAACTGGTCGCAATTATGCTTCCCGGAATAATGGTCGCGGTAACAATTCGATAAGCAGCGTTATACCATCCGGTTTCGGTAATCATCCCCCAGCGTCCCATCATTACCGAATCGATATAAGTGTATATTGTTGCGAAAAAACCGGTGAAAGCCAGGGGCCATGACATTTTTAAATATTTATTCCAAATCGAAACATTCCAATGAAAACGTAAATTGTAAATCTTGAAATGAAAAAATATTAAAAATATGGTTAAAAAAACTATTATACTGGCAAGAAAACCGTATGATAAATTTACGACGGAAGGAAAATTGAAAATTATGAAAAATCCGAAAGCGGCATGAAGGATGGCTTCAAGAATCTTTGCACCTGATTCGTATTCCATTTTCTGCCGGGCTTCCAAAAATTCATAGATTATCTGGGCAAAATTACCTATACACACATAAAATGCCAGAATCCAAATCGCCTTTCTGACGACAGGATCGGAAGTAATATAAAATGCCCCGAAAAAAACCAAAATCAGCGTTCCCAGCAGCAAGACTATTTTCAAAGAAAGTAATGCAGGATATTCTTTTTCCGCATCTTCGCGGGAAAGTTCCCGAACAGTAATCCGGGAAAGACCGAGGTTGGAAAAGATGCCGAAAAGAAGAATAAAAGCCAAAGCGAAGGTAAGTTCACCGTATTGAGTGGGTCCTAAAATCCTTGCCACGTAAATAAACAGGAAAAATGACAGCAATTTGCTTATACCCGAAGATAACGCCAACCAGAATGTGTTTTTAAAGATCGTCTGTTTGGCCGTTTTATTGCTCCCAAAAAATGTCTTGATATCGCCAAAATTGTTAATTCTCATTATTTAAAATCCGGGTGGATGGATTCGAATAATATTATCTTTTATTTCAAAAATTAGTTCTGAACGATAATTCGAAACACGGTTTTTCAGCTGCTCGATCGTCGGATAGTCATCTTTCCCGATAAAATCACATGCGTCGTCAATCAGTATCACGTGGCCGGGGATGGAATGAGTGAAAATTGCCCTCAATTCATCTTCAATCGGCGTCTCGATATCTCCTTTCGCCGTAATCCCACCAGAATAATGCGCATCCAACCAGAATAAGCATGGCTCTTGAATGGAATTAAGCATCTCCGAAAGAACTTTCCCGCTGTCTCCGTGAATAATATGGATATGCGGATAACGGATGAATTTCTTTTTTGCATCTTCAAAAAGGTTTTCGTCCAACTCAACGGAGAAAATCTCCTGAAAATCATTTTTAACCGCTTCCACCATTTTACCCATATATGTTCCCGTTTCAACAAAGCTTTTTATGCCAAAGCGCCGGGCGTATTCTTTTACGGTTTCTTGCTTCAGCAGATGGGGCGGATGGCCGCATTTTCCCCCATTTTTCCATCTGTGTAATTCAATTTTGTCCAAAATTTTGGAAAGAGGCCCATATAATGGAGTACCTTTAATGAAACTTTTTACATTTTGCATCATTTTCCGTCCGGTTATTTTCTCTTAAAAAACAGGTCCTTACTTCCCGGGAAATCATATTTTTCATATCCCCTTGATAACATCAGCTCACGGCACCTTTGAGTCTCTCCCTCCGTTCTCCCCGCTTCTATTGAAACGTAGGGAATAGGTCTTGTCAGCCCTTTCAGAACTTTCCATTCAAATCCCTCAACATCAATTTTGCAGTATTTGGGCAAACCGTATTCTTTAATCAAATCGTCAAGCGTAACAACCTGCACCTTTTCTTTTTTATCGTATCGGTAATCTGGAAAATTAATTTTATATTTTTCTGAAAAAGTGGATATGCCGGGGGCATCTTTACAAATATAAAGCTCCATAATCCCCCTCTCATCGGATAATCCTTTTTGAATTACTTTGATTGACAAATTTCCCGTAAAAATTTTTTTCAGCTTCTCGGCACATTTTAATTGAGGCTCCACAGCTATTACCATCGCCCCCAGCGAGGAAAATGCCATCGAATATCTGCCTCTGTTTGCCCCAATATCAAAACATAAATCTCCCGGATTAATCAGCTCCCGGTAATTCTCAACCAAATCATTCACTATTTTCTTTTCGTCTATCCCTCTGATTTTCAATACTATCGGTTCAACATAGCGCCACAATCTGTTCTTTATAAGAAATTTTTTGATATTGGACGTATATTTCACGATATTAAACCCGATGTTGTTTTTTCAATTCGCTTTCAATCCATTTATAGGTTTTCTCCAAACCTTCTTCCAATGAAATTCTCGGTTCCCAACCCAAAACCTGCTTGCATAAAGTATTGTCGGAATTCCTTCCTCTTACCCCCTGAGGTTTGTCCAACAGATGTTTTTTGGCTATTTTCTTGCCGGAAATTTTTGTAATCATGTCCGCCAGTTCATCAATGGTCACCAATCGGTCAGAACCGATATTCA
>JAZDIT010000043.1:0-4677 GCA_043804755.1 Patescibacteria group bacterium
ATCGCTTTAATATCGTCTCTTAACAGCGGCTCTCCACCCGTAATCCCCAATCCCTTTACGCCATTTTTTGCCAAATCGTCCACGATTTTAAAAACCTTCTTTGAATTTAATTCTTGGCGGTCGGGGCGGAAACAAAAAGGGCACTTTCTATTGCACTTTGAAGTAATTCTCCAACAAACGATTTGAGGATAATTTTTATTCATAATTCTCTTGTCACCATTCCATGCTTTTGATTTTTCTATCTTTTAGCGCTTTTATTCTGCTTTTAGCTCGGGAGGCCCAATCGAGAACGCCGATGGCAGTCAAAACTGCTTCTTTTTCTTCGGCGGAAATAGAACGCTTGTCTAGTATATTTATTAAGACAGAAATTGCTTTTTTATGTTCCATAGATTTAACGCAAAAGGGGGTTAAATTTTTCCTTCGATTAGCGACAACTTCTTTTCCCGTCGCCAGGATTTGATCTCGGATTCGCGTTTCAGTGCGGCGCTCCGATTTTCCCATTCTTCAGTGTACAACAATTTTTTAACCCTTTTTGCCCGAGTATACGCTCCACCCCTGCCCGAAACATGCTCTCGGAATCTTCGGCTTACATCACTGCTGATGCCCGTATAAAGAGTCCCGTCTTTGCATCCGACAATATAGACGTAATACATTATATTTGAAATGTGAAGGGTATATTTGTACTGAGCACAACGCGAATGTACTCAGTACCTCATCGCGAATGTGGTCCCTCGTCGGTCTATACCTCACTAACTGGCTGCCAGACTAGGATTCGAAGATTTGCCCGAAGGCATCCAGACATAAAGGGGTTTGTGGGGGTCTAGGTTCTCGCCTAATCCTAGCGTAGTTTTAAATCATAATACCGCAAGGGTATTCTGATTTCAAATGCTGCCAGACTAGGATTCGAACCTAGATACGCAGATCCAGAGTCTGCGGTCCTACCATTAGACGATCTGGCAATGAATTCTCTCTACAACTTTAGTTTTTCTTTTACAAGAAGCAGACCGATGACTGTGAAACTCATTACGGGTGATTTCCCGCTGAAAAACTTTTTATAAGCTTTTTTGAAAGGCATCTTGACGACATCCAAAATCTCCGAATCTTCGCTTTCTTTTTTCGATTCAAACAAATCAGTAGCAAGAAAAATATGGACTACGGAGTTGTGTCTGCCGCCGATAAAATAGCTTATCAGTTTTTCCCACTTTTTGGCATCCAAACCCAGCTCTTCCCGCGATTCGTCGCGCGCCTGTTTCAGGACTCCTTTTGTGGTCTTTGCCGCACACATTCCTGCAGGTATCTGTAAAATTTCTTTACCCTGAGCCGGTCTCCATTCTTTCGTAAGATAGATATTCTTTTTATCGTCAACGGCAACAATTGCCACAGCATCGTCGGAAGAGATATACTCCCATTCGTCTGTTTTCCCGTTCGGCAACCTCAATTTGACCCTTATAACATTGGCCCAAATGCCTTTATAGTTAGTTTTCCGCGAAAGGATTTTCGGTTTCATCGCTATACTATCAGATATTTCCTTATCGCGATCAAACTGGAAGCCGTTCCCAGAATGATTCCCGTAGCTATTTGGACGGATAACAAAATCAGGAAATTGGATGTGAAAATTCCGAAAAGATCCAAATCGGCGAACAGATAGGAAACTCTCGGACTTATAAGCCAAGTCAGTAAAGCCAAAAAACTGAAAGAAATCAGACCCGATAAAATTCCCGCCATAGTCCCCTGCACCAGAAACGGCCCGCGGATGAACCAATTGGAAGCTCCGACCAGCCGCTGTATGGAAATTTCCTCTTTCTGGTTGAAGATTGCCAGCCTTATCGTATTGAAAGTGATTGAAACAGCAATCAGAGACAAAACTATACTTATAAGAATTACCGCAGTCCTCATCCCACTGGCCAGCGCCCCGATTCTCTCTATTATCGGACGCCTCTGAAAGTAATCCACCTTCTCGATGATTTCCTGCGACTCCAATCCGCTCAGAAATTCGGAAATCCTTTCATACTGGTCGAGTTGCTGGGCTTTTATATTTAGCGCTGCCAAAAGCGGATTTTCCCCTATTTCGGTTATGGACTCAATAAGTTCTGAATCATTCTGATGCATTTGAGTGAATCTTTCAAGTGCCTCTTCCCTCGACACGTATTCAACGTTTTCAACTTCGGGAATTTTTTCCACTTGTTCTTTTATTGCCAAAATTTCTTCTTCCAAAGAATCTTTCTTGAAGTAAACCGAAATGTCAACTTTTTCCTCCAGGCCCGTAACCGCATAGTTTGTAAGGTCCTGTAAAAGAAAAAGAGAACCTATGAAGGAAATCGCCATCACCAATATGAGGCAGGTGGCGAACGAAAGTCCGCCCTGTCTCCAGAAATTGATCCAGCTCGAACGGATTATTCTGCTTAAAGATGTAAACATTAAAGTATGAATCTTCCCCTTTCTTCGTCTCTTATTATTTTCCCCTGGTCCAAAGTGATTACCCGTTTACCCAGGGAATTAATGACTTCCTTGTCGTGCGTGGAAAGTATTACGGTAGTTCCCATTTCATTGATTTTCACCAAAAGACGGATGATATCAGTAGCATTGTAAGGGTCAAGGTTTCCGGTCGGTTCGTCCGCCAGAATGACGTCGGGACGGTGTATCAGGGCGCGGGCAATGGCAGTCCTCTGTTTTTCTCCTCCAGATAATTCCTGCGGAAAATTATAAGCCCGTTCACCCAAACCAACGAGGTCAAGAACCTGCGGCACGTCTCTGGCAATTTCTTCATCCGTGGCGCCGATAACTTCAAGCGCGTAAGCTACGTTTTCCGACGTTCTTTTGCAGGCTATGAGTTTATAGTCCTGGAATATTGCGCCCAATCTCCGCCGGAACAAGGGCAGATCTCCGGACTTTATCATATGAACGTCTATATCCTCGAATAAAATCTGGCCTTTCGTCGGTTTTTCTTCCGCCAAAAGCATTTTCAGCAAAGTTGTCTTTCCCGCACCCGAGCGCCCGACTATGGAAACAAACTCGCCTTTCTGAATTTCAAAAGAAACGTCATCTACTGCGATTATTTCTTTCCCGGAACAAGTGGGATAAATTTTAGTTACATTTTTGAACGTTATCATTTTTTTTGGTTTCGGCTTCAATAAACTTTTCCAAATCGCCGTCCAGTACTCCTTCGGTATCCGTAACCTCTACATCCGTTCTTAAATCTTTAACCTGTCTGTAAGGATGAAGAACGTAACTTCTGATTTGATTCCCCCAGCTTGCGGAAATTTTTTCTCCTTTTATTTCCGATAATTCTTTTTTGTGGGTTTCCTGCTGGAGCTGATAGAGCTTTGCCAGAAGTAATTTCATCGCTTTTTTCCTGTTTTCCCCCTGTAATCTTTCCGATTGGCAGGTGACCACAGTACTGGTCAGCAAATGGGTTATCCTGACTGCGGTTTCCCTCTTGTTGACATATTGTCCTCCCGGGCCTGATGAACAGTAAAAATCTACTTTCAGATCTTCCGGTTTTACATTTATGTCTTTTTCGTCTTCCGCCGTAATTTCCGGCAGGACTTCAACGAGCGCGAATGACGTGTGCCGCAGAGATTGGGATGAAAAAGGTGAAATCCTGACCAATCTGTGGACTCCCGCTTCTCTCCTCAAAAGGCCGTATGCGTATTTCCCCCTGATTTCCAGCGTCACCGCTTTCGTCCCGATTCTTCCTTCGGGTCCTCCCGCTTCGCCGTATGACTGGCTTAAAATTTCGTGTTTGAAACCTCTTCTCTCGCAGTATCTCTGATACATACGCAGAAGCATCGTCGTCCAGTCCTGAGCATCCTGTCCGCCGGCTCCCGAGTAAATGGATAAAATCGCATTGCCCTTGTCGTATTTTCCGGAAAGAAAAGTGTTTCTTTCCTCTTCTCCGATTTCTTTACCCAAGTGGCTGATTTTATTATCCAATTCCCCTTGTAAAGATTCGTCCGCTATCAGATTTAACTCTTCCAGATCCTTTATTTCCTTTTCCAGGATTTTGATGCGGGAGAATTCTTCCTTCAATTCCGACAACTCCCGGGAAATTTTCGCCGCCCTCTCTTTGTCCAGCCAGAGATCCGGGTTTTGCGTTTCCTTTTCCAAGTCCTCTATCCTTTTTTTGTTTTTATCAACGTCAAAGGCAGTCCGTCAGATGACGGATTCTTAATTTCAAATCTGCGATTTTTTCTTCAAAAATTTGCATGTTCTTACCAAAATATATCATTTTTTTGATGGAAATAAAAGGGGCAGGTTAGATTAACCTGCCCTGATTTGCGACCGTTTTGTGGCGCCTGTTATTCGGATTCTGCCAGTCGAGACTGACGAGTTCCACTTCAGCTTTTCCGCCTTCCCCGCCCAGACGCCTGATATAGGGCTGGATGGCCCCGGCATTGTTGAATGTCTGAGATAATCCGTTGACACTTAATCCCGTTATCTCGGAGATTTCGCGTAAAGTGGCTCTTCCCCCAAGATCACTATTAAGTGCTCCAAGTATGGTCTTTTGTCGCTTGTTAAGAACAGTCTTCTCTTCGGAATCGTCGAAAGCGGCCATATTTAACTCCTCCTAAAAACAAAAATGCCTGGCTTTATATTCGGCAATTTTGGATAGGAAGTCAAGTTGTCTTCATTTACTCAATTCCTGCTTATAAACCGAGCTTCTGCCTCCATTTCCGG
>JAZDIT010000044.1:0-64026 GCA_043804755.1 Patescibacteria group bacterium
AAATATTAAAAACCGAGGGTTGTTAAGGAGCGAGCCCGAAGCCAAAGCGCCCGCGAAGCGGGAAAGGGCGAGCGATTTTATTTGAATTATTACTATGCCAACAGTAAGACAATTAATTAAAAAAGGAAGGGACAAAAAAAAGAAGCATACAAGAACGCCGGCTTTAAAATCCGGTTTTAATCCGTTGAAAAACCGGCCGAAGAAATTTTTATCTCCGTTTAAAAGAGGAGTGTGCCTGAAGGTTTTTACCGTTACTCCCAAGAAGCCTAATTCGGCGCTGAGAAAAGTCTGCAGAGTACGCCTCACGAATCAAATGGAAGTTACGGCTTATATCCCGGGAGAAGGTCATAATTTGCAGGAACACTCAATCGTTCTAATAAGGGGAGGAAGAGTCAAGGATTTACCGGGTGTCAGATATCACGTTGTCAGAGGAGTTTTGGATACGACCGGAGTTGAAAACAGAAAACAGGAAAGATCAAAATACGGAGTAAAAATGGCAAAGTAATCTATGTCAAAAAAGAAAACAAGAAAAATAATACCGCCGGACATGAAATACAATAACGTCACGGTCCAAAAATTCATCAATCAGGTTATGAAAGGCGGGAAAAAAACAATAGCCAAAAAATTAGTTTATGGCGCTTTTGATATTTTGAAGGAAAAAACCAAAAAAGATCCTTTGGAAATTTTCGATTTGGCGATTAAAAACGCATCGCCGCTTCTTGAGGTAAAACCCAAAAGAATCGGAGGGGCCACTTATCAGGTTCCGAGAGAAGTGAGAGGAGACAGAAAACTGACGCTTGCAATAAGATGGATAATCCAGGCGACCAAAGCCAAAAAAGGAGTTCCGTTTAAAATAAAATTAGCCGAGGAAATAACAAATGCTGCGAATAACACAGGATCAGCAGTGAGGAAAAAGGAAGATACTCACCGTATGGCCGAGGCCAACAGGGCCTTTGCTCACTTTGCCTGGTAAGATTTATGCCCAGACTTTATCCAATTGAGAAATACCGTGATTTCGGAATAATAGCTCACATAGACGCCGGAAAAACTACAACTTCCGAGCGAGTTTTATTTTACACGGGATTAACCCATAAAATCGGCGACATTGACGAGGGTACGACAGTAATGGATTTCATGATTCAAGAAAGAGAAAGGGGGATCACGATACAGTCGGCAGCTACGACTTGTTTTTGGAAACCGAGAAAAGAATCGCAGGGTAAAGAAAACGAATACAGGTTAAATCTTATCGATACTCCCGGCCACATTGATTTTACGGCCGAAGTCCAGAGATCTTTGAGGGTTTTGGACGGAGCGGTTGTCGTTTTTGACGGAGTTGCCGGAGTTGAACCCCAGTCGGAAACCGTTTGGAGACAAGCCGATAAATTCGGAACGCCGAGAATTTGTTTCATAAACAAAATGGACAGGATGGGTGCCGATTTCGAGGCCAGTTTGAAATCGATTTGGCAAAAATTGACCCCGAATGCGGTTGCCCTCCAAATTCCGATAGGTGCACAGGAAGATTTTGCCGGAGTCATCGATCTGATGGATATGAAATCCTTGAGATTCCAGGGGGACATGGGAGAAATTGTTATTGAAGAAGAAATTCCCCAAGACCTTAAGGGGAAAGCCGCAGAGTGGAGAAATAAAATGATTGAAAAAATTGCGGCAGAAGATGAAATTTTGCTTGAGAAATTTTTGGCGAAAGAAGAAATATCTGTCGATGAAATGCGCAAAGTCTTAAGAAAATCCACCATTGCATGCAAACTGGTTCCGGTGCTTTGCGGTTCTTCGTTGAAAAATAAGGGAGTCCAGCCGGTGCTTGATGCAGTTTGTTTCTATCTGCCAAGCCCCATAGATCTTCCTCCGGTAAAAGGTATAGATCCGAAAACCGGTCAGGAAACCCAGAGGAAGGCTGACGATTCGGAACCATTTTCAGCTCTTGCATTTAAAATTACGGCAGATCCTTATGTAGGAACGCTGACTTTTTTCAGAGTTTATTCCGGTACCTTGCTTAAAGGCTCATATCTTTTGAACACATCGACCGGTGAGAAAGAAAGAATCGGAAGAGTTCTGAGGTTGTATGCGAATGAAAGAGAAGAAGTCGAAGAGGTTTTTGCCGGAGACATCGCAGCTACCGTCGGTCTGAAGAATACTTTTACCGGTCATACGTTGTGCGATGAAAATCATCCTATAATTTTGGAGAAAATTATATTCCCCGAACCGGTAATCTCCATCAAAATCGAACCTAAGACAAAAGCCGATCAGGAAAAAATGGGCATGGCTTTAAAGAAAATGTCCGAAGAAGATCCGACTTTCAAGGTCAAAGGGGATTTGGAAACGGGAGATACGGTTATTTCCGGAATGGGGGAATTACATCTTGACATAATTGTCGACAGGATGAAAAGAGAATTCAAGGTTGAAGCCAATGTCGGCAGGCCACAAGTTGCCTACAAAGAGACGATTCGTCAGGAAGCTGAAGCAGAAGGCAAATACATTAAGCAATCCGGCGGTCGCGGCCAGTACGGACATGTCTGGCTGAGGGTTAAACCTAAGGAAAGGGGCCAGGGATTTGAATTTATAGATGGCATTAAGGGAGGAACGATACCGCGGGAATTCATACCTGCCGTTGAAAAGGGTGTGAAAGAAGCAATGGACAAGGGAGTCATCGCCGGTTATCCTTTCGTGGATGCGGAAGTGACTTTATACGATGGTTCATTCCATGAAGTTGATTCTTCAGAAGTCGCATTCAAAATCGCGGCTTCAATGGCTCTTCAGGAAGCGGCAAAAAGAGCAAAGCCGGTTTTATTGGAACCGATAATGAAATTGGAAGTGATAGTCCCCGAAGAATTTTTCGGAGACGCGATAGGAGATTTATCATCAAGAAGAGGAAAAATCGAAGAAACAAAAGACAGGCTGAATCTGAAGGTAATCGACGTAAAGGTGCCTTTGTCGGAAATGTTCGGGTATGCGACGGCTTTGAGATCCTTGACAGAAGGCCGAGGAACTTTTACTATGGAATTTGACCATTATGAAGAAGTCCCTCCGAATATCACGCAGGAAATAGTCGAGGGTAAGAGGAAATAAGGAGGGATTTACAACATTGACAAATCGTTTAAAATCACTAAAATAACATTATAACTTTAATAAGCTAAATAATTAAAAATACAAATCTATGGCAGAAAAAGAAAAATTTTTGAGGGAAAAGCCTCACGTAAATATCGGAACGATAGGCCACGTCGACCATGGTAAAACCACAACCGTGGCGGCGATTTTGCATGTTTTAAAACTGAATGGTTTTAAAGCAAACGAAAAAGGAGTCGATCAAATTGATGCTGCTCCCGAAGAGAAAGCAAGAGGATTGACGATTTCCATCTCGCATCTCGAATACGAGACTGCAAAAAGACACTATGCGCATATCGATTGCCCCGGCCACGCCGACTATATCAAAAACATGATTACCGGCGCCGCGCAGATGGATGGCGCAATTTTGGTGGTATCCGCTCCCGATGGCCCGATGCCTCAGACGAGGGAACACATAATTTTGGCGAGACAGGTCGGATTGCCCGCTTTGGTAGTTTTTCTGAACAAGGTTGATGCGGTTGATGATCCGGAAATCATTGATTTGGTTGAAAGCGAGGTGAGAGAGCTTTTGAAGAAATACGAATTCCCCGGAGATGAAATTCCGATAATACGCGGATCCGCGCTGAAAGCAATCGCGGCCACATCGGCCGATGATCCTGCCGCAAAAGCGATTATGGACTTGATGAACGCGGTTGACACTTATATTCCCACACCGGTCCGTGAAACCGACAAGCCGTTTTTGATGGCTGTCGAAGATGTGTTCACGATCGAAGGCAGGGGAACTGTCGCGACGGGAAGAATAGAAAGAGGAATTGTAAAACCCAATGACGAAGTTGAATTAGTCGGGATCAAGCCGACTTCCAAAACGACTGCAGTCAGCGTCGAAATGTTCAATAAAATGCTGGATGAAGGAATGGCGGGCGATAATGTCGGAATTTTGTTAAGAGGTTTGAAAAAAGAAGATGTGGAAAGAGGACAAGTCCTGGCAAAGCCGGGATCCAGTACTCCCCATGAAGAGTTTGATGGCAAGGTTTACGTATTGTCGAAGGAAGAAGGCGGAAGACATACTCCTTTCTTCACCGGCTATAAACCCCAGTTGTATTTCAGAACTACTGATATAACCGGAGATGTTACTTTGCCGGAAGGCACGGAAATGGTCATGCCCGGAGACACTGCGCAATTGAAAATAAAATTAATCGCTCCAATCGCCATGGAAGAAAACCAGAGATTCGCGATAAGAGAAGGAGGAAAGACGGTGGGTGCCGGAGTGATTACCAAGATAATAAAATAAGACCTGATTTTTTAGGAACGCCTTACCGATTTACGCAAAATGGCAAAGCCGAAAACAGAAGCAACCGAAAACAAAGCAAAGATCCGCATCAAATTGCGGGCTTACGATCACAAAGTGATCGACAGTTCAGCAAAACAAATTGTTGAAACCGCTTTGCGCTATGGTGCCGAAGTTTCCGGGCCTGCGCCGCTGCCGACAGAAATCAACAAGTATACGGTAAACAGATCTTCCTTTGTCCATAAAGATGCGCGGGAACAGTTTGAAATGAGGATGCACAAGAGATTGATTGACATACTGAATCCGAATCAGAAAGTGATAGACGCCCTGATGAGCTTAAACCTTCCTGCAGGAGTGGACATTGAGATAAAAATGTAATTGAAAACCCGCCGCAAGGCGGGTTTTGGTTTATACTTGAAATAAAATCGCATTCAGGATTTCTTTGATATTGGTTGACGGATATAGATTTATATTTTATCGTTTAAGAAAGGAGGGACGTATGTCGTATTTTTATCTAGCTTCAGCGTGAGGCTGCCCAAAACCGCAAGACTATCCAGGTATGTAATTTCTGATTGGCAACTAGTCTTGTCGCCGGTATTCAGCAGCCTAACCCAATATGCCCGTTTATCTGTCTGTTGAAACATACCAACAGCTCTAAACGGGTCCTTTTTATTTTTTCCGCCGAAAGGCGGGTTTTGGTTTATAGCTTAAATTTACCCGACAGGATTAAGATGGGTTTTCTAAATATTCTTGAACTGGGGAAAACTGTTGACATTATGTTTGGCTTAATATATACTTTCTTTATGAGTATACTATCTACATCCTTCGTCTGTTGACGAAAGATTAGAACAAGTACTAACCGTTTTAATTCGCGGGGTTAGTGCCCCGTGTTTTGTTGAAGAAACAAAAAGAATGAAATTCATCATAGGAAAAAAAGTCGGAATGACGCAAATGTTTGATGAAAAAGGGAATATAACACCCCTGACTTTGATTGAAGCCGGCCCATGCGAAGTTTTGCAGTTAAAGAATATGGAAAAAGATGGCTATGAAGCTACTCAGATTGGTTTTCAAAAAATAGAAAAGGCAAAAAGAATCAAAAAACCGCAAACCAGCAAACCTTTCAAGTTTATGAAAGAATTCAAGGGAGAAAACCTGAAAGTCGGAGATAAAATAGACGTTTCGGTTTTTAAAGAAGGAGACAAGGTGAAAATATCCGGAATTTCAAAAGGAAAAGGTTTCCAGGGGCCGATGAAGCGCCATGGTTTTCATGGCAGAGCTTCGGTAAGCCACGGTACGAAACACGAATTGAGAACTCCGGGATCCACCGGCTCTTCAATGCCGGAGCACGTTGCCAAGGGAAAGAAAATGGCCGGTCACATGGGGGCCGAAAGAGTGAGCGTTAAGGGTTTGAAAATAATGAAAATTGATTTGGAGAATAATTTGATAGCAATAAAGGGAGCAGTCCCCGGAAGAAGGGGGACTTTATTGGAAATAAAAGGATAATGGTTAAAATAACAGCTTACAACCAGGAAGGGGAAGAAACGACAGAAGTCCTTTTGCCGAAGGAGGTTTTTGAAGTTAAAATGAACCCGGATTTGATACACCAGATAATTGTTTCACAGCTGTCTAACCAAAGGCAGGTTATTGCCAGCACCAAAACCAGAAGCGAGGTTTCGGGAGGAGGCAGAAAACCATGGAGACAGAAAGGAACGGGTCGCGCGAGGCACGGTTCGACCAGATCTCCTTTGTGGCGCCATGGCGGGATAACTTTTGGGCCGAGAAACAAGGTTGTTTTCAAAAGAGAAATTCCCGAAAAGATGAGAAAAACGGCTCTTTTTATAGCGTTATCGGATAAAGTAAAAGACAATCTGCTGATAGTTTTGGATGATTTAAAATTGGAAAAGACAAAGACCAAAATTATGGCAGGCATTTTAAATAAACTTCCCTTAAAGGGAAAAACAGCATTGATTGTTTTGCCGAAAATGGAAAAGAGTTTGATCTCGGCTTCCCGCAATATCCCCGGAATCGGCACAACTCAGGCCAAAGATCTGAATTGTCTGGACGTGCTTTCATATAAATACCTGATTTTATTAAAGGACAGCATAAAAGTAATAAAGGAAATTCTTTGTAAATAAAAGTTATGGCTTTTAATATTTTTAAAAAAGAGGAATCCGGTGCGAAAGAAGTTGCGGTTCCGAAAAGCGAGGAGAAAAAAGAAAAAACAGCGAGAACGCCGAAAGGAAAGAGGCCCGGTTTTGCCTGGAGGATTCTAAAAGCTGCGCATGTCACCGAAAAAGCAACCGATTTATCCAATAAGGACAAGTATATTTTCAACGTTTACAAGAATGCAAATAAAAACGAAATACGGAAAGAAGTAGAAAACATATACGGCGTAAATGTCGTTTCTGTGAACATAATCAACGTCCATGGAAAGAAAAGAAGATTGGGAAAGACCATGGGAATCAAGCCGGGATACAAGAAAGCGATCGTCGGAATACAAAAAGGACAAAAAATAGAACTGATGCCGAGATAATTTTAAACAAGTATGGTTTATTCGAAATTATTTACAAAAAAAGAACCCGAAAAAAGATTGCTTTTGTCTTTGAGAAGAAAGGCGGGACGCTCCACTTCATCGGGAAGAATAACGGTCAGGCATCAGGGAGGCGGCGTGAAAAGACTTTACAGGATAATCGATTTCGGTCAGGAAAAAATAAACGTTCCGGGCAAAATTTCGGCCATTGAATACGATCCCAACAGAACTTCTTTCATAGGTTTGGTAGAATATAATGACGGCGATAAAAGATATGTTATTTTGGCCAAAAATTTAAATGTGGGAGATTCAGTAATTTGTGCCGATAATACGGAATTGAAAATCGGCAATCGGACAAAACTGAAAAATATACCAATCGGTACGGAAGTTTATAATATAGAAATCGAGCCCGGAAAAGGCGGAAAACTCGTGCGGGGAGCGGGAACTGCAGCAAAAGTTATCGCCCAGGAGCCTCCGTTTACGCATTTGGAAATGCCGTCGGGGGAAAGCAGAAAATTTCCTCAGGAAAGTTTTACTTCATTGGGAGTAGTTTCGCACGAAAAGCACACATTCGAAATTTTGGGTAAAGCAGGTCTTAACAGAAAGAAAGGAATCAGGCCGACAGTACGCGGAACCGCGATGAATCCCGTTGACCACCCCCACGGAGGGGGAGAAGGAAAGACAACGACCGGGTTGAAGTATTCGAAGACGCCCTGGGGTAAGCCGGCACGGGGAGTCAAAACCAGAAAGAGATTTTGGACAGACAGATTTATTCTTAAGAGAAGACAAAAAAAGAACAAGAAATAAGTTTTAATATTCAAAATAAACATGTCTAGATCACTTAAAAAAGGTCCCTTTGTCGATCAAAGACTTCTGGAAAAAATTCAGAAGCTGAAACCGGATTCAAAGGATATCATAAAAACCTGGAAAAGAGCCTGTTCCATTACGCCGGAAATGGTTGGTTTTACTTTCGGAGTGCATAACGGAAAGGATTTCATAACCGTAAAAGTGAATGAAGATATGGTAGGCCACAAACTGGGCGAGTTTTCCCCGACGACTAAATTTTCAAGACATGGAGGAAGAATGCAAAGGGAATTGGAATCCAAAGTGGTTGAAAAAGAGGCCGTAAAGGTTGAAGAAGTAAAGAAAGAACCTAAAGCAAAATAAGAACCTGCGCAAGCGTAGAACCTTGATTCTTCGCTCCGCTCAGAAAAAAATTATGATTGCCACCGCAAAGCTTAAATATTTAAGGATAGCTCCCAGAAAAGTCAGGCTCGTAGCGGATTTGATAAGAGGAAAAAGAACTGATAGGGCTCAGGCCGTTTTGAGCTTTGCGAACAAAAAATCGGCACTAATTATCCTTAAACTTTTAAAACAGGCGATAGCCAACGCAAAAAACAATTTGCATCTGGACGAGTCAAATTTATACATATCGAAAATAACAGTTGACGGAGGACCTATGCTGAAAAGATTCCGGCCGCGAGCCAGAGGGTCAGCTTATGAAATTCAGAAAAAAACTTCGCATATCCTGATCGTCCTCGATGAAATTGAAAAAAGAGGGAAAAAAGAAAAAATCGTCAGAGAACCTGTAAAGGCGGAAGAAGAAGTGGCCGCTGAAAAACCGCAGGAAAAATCCGGTGAGGAAGTGACGGCGAAAAAATCGAAAATGAAAGTGGAAAAAGAAATCGCAAGGCCGAGAACAGGAAAGGGAACCACTAAAATTTTCAGAAGGAAATCTTTTTAGAATATGACACACAAAGTTCACCCTAAAATTTTTCGGATAAGAGTAACGGCGGATTGGGATTCGAGATGGCTGGATAAAAAGAGATTTGTTTACAATTTGGAAGAGGATTATAGAATCCGCGAATTTTTAAATAAAAAACTGGCCAAAGTCGGAATAGAAAAAATTGAAATCGAGAGAGCACCTGGAAAGGTTAATGTAATCTTATCCAGCGCGCGGCCTGGTTTGATTTTCGGAAGAGGAGGTGCGGGCATCGAAGAAATAAAGAAGGAAATAAGCAGAAAGATATTGAAAAAAGTGGCCGGGAAAGTTCCCGAATTCAGGCTGGAAGTGAAGGAAATCAGAAATCCCTGGTTGTCCTCGACCTTATCTGCACAATATATAGCCCAGCAGCTTGAAAAAAGAATGCCGTTCAGGAGAGTTTTGAAGCAGGTTATGGGTAAAATTACCGCGAATAAAGAGGTAAAGGGAGCAAGGATAAATGTCGGAGGCAGATTGGACGGATCGGAAATAGCAAGAAAGGAAGTCATGAAACAGGGTCGGCTTCCCCGCCAGACGATAAGAGCCGACATAGATTATGGAACCGCGGAAGCTAATTGTACTTATGGAATAATCGGGATTAAAATCTGGATATATAAAGGAGAAAAATTCGAATCATAATGAAAAATACAAACGAAATTCATGTTGCAACCAAAAAGAGTAAAACATAGAAAATGGAAAAAAGGAGTATCAATCGGTATTGAAACGCGGGGGACGACTTTGGTTTTCGGAACGTACGGATTGAAAAGCATGGGTTCATCTTTTATTACGGCAAGGCAATTGGAAGCAGCAAGACGCACCATTTTGAGATATTTGAAAAAGGGCGGAAAATTTTGGATAAGAATTTTTCCCGATAATCCGGTTACAAGCAAAGGATCGGAAGTTCCGATGGGAGGCGGGAAAGGAATGGTTGACCATTACGCGGCCCACGTGAATCCTGGAAGAATAATTTTCGAACTGGAAGGGTTGAAGGAGGAGGTTGCCAAAGTGGCTTTGGGCATGGCTGCCGATAAATTGTCGGTAAAAACAAAATTTGTTAAAAGATAAGAATCTTACCTTCGGTAAGAGTCTTGATTCCATAAATTTCACTACGTTCAATTTATGAAAATAAAAAAATGAAAATCAGCGAATTACGTCAAAAATCAAAAGATGAATTGAAAAAAATTTCTGATGATAGCCGGGAGAAATTGAGGCAGTTGAGATTTGATTTAGCCTCAGGCAAAGTGAAGAATGTACGCGAGATACGTCAGATAAAAAAAGACATCGCGAGAATAATGACATTATTTAAACAAAATCTTAAATAATATTTATGGCAAAAAAGCAACTAAAAGGAAAAATTGTTTCGAATAAAATGCTGGAAACGGTCGTTGTTAAGATTGTAAGGATAAAAGAACACAAAAAATACAAAAGGCGTTACAAGACGCAAAAGAAATACAAGGCCGATACCCTGAAAAAGGTTTATAATGTCGGTGATACGGTTTTGATAGAAGAATGCAGCCCGATTTCCAAAGACAAAAAATGGAAAGTCATTAAAAGATTGGCGGAAAGCAAGTTGATTGAGGCGGAAGAGATTATTGAGCCGGAAATCGAAAAAAAAGAGGAAATAAAGACAGAAGAAAAAACAACAGAGGTAAAATAAAATGATACAACTGAGAACAAGATTAAAAGTCGCCGATAATACGGGAGCGAAAATCCTGCAGTGTTTTCATATTTTAGGAGGAAGCAAAAGGAAATGGGGCCAACTGGGCGACATGATAGTCGGCGTCGTAAAAGAAGCGGAGCCCAGGAGATTGGTAAAAAAACATGAGGTAATCAGGGCGGTTATCATAAGGCAAAAGAAATTATACAAGAGACGGGACGGTTCATATATCCGTTTTGACGACAATGCCTGTGTCATTTTGGAAGGAAAAACCAAGGAACCGAAAGGGGGACGAATTTTAGGTCCCGTTGCAAAGGAAGTGAAAGAAAAGGGATTTGACAATGTTGCGGCTTTGGCCGAAGAGTTAATATAAGAACCTTCGCAAAGCGAAGAACCTTGGATGTCTGCGGCAAATAAGAACCTTGCCTTCGGCAAGAACCTTGTCTTTTCACTGCGGCTCAGAAATAAAATATTCAAAATTATGAAATTGAAAAAAGGAGATACAGTTTTAATAATTTCGGGAAAATACCGTGGTAAAAAGGGAAAAGTTTTGGTTTCTTTTCCTGAAGCGGAAAAGGTTTTGGTTGAAGGGATTAATATAAGGAAAAAGCACCAGAAGGCAAAAAAAGAGGGACAAAAGGGTCAGATAATAGAGATGCCTGCTCCCATTTCGGTTTCGAATGCGATGCTGGTTTGTCCCAAATGCGGCCAGGCCACGAGAATTGGTTCAAAATTAGTTGAAAAAAAGAGATACAGGAGCTGCAAGAAATGCGGCCAAGAAATATAAGAACCTTGCCTACGGCAAGAACCTTGTTTCTTCGCTGAGGCTCAGAAATAAAATGACATATTTGCAAGAAAAATATAAAAAAGAAGTTATTCCTGCAATGAAGGAAAAATTCGGATTCAAAAGTCCGATGGCGGTTCCCAGAATTGAAAAAATAGTCGTGAATACCGGTTTCGGAAGGGGAGTTGCCGGAAAGTCTTCTGAAGATCAAAAGAAAATACAAAAGGGTATTTCGGACGATTTGGATTTGATTTGTGGCCAAAAGTCAATTTTAAAACCGGCCAAAAAATCCATAGCTAGTTTTAAAATTAGAGAAGATATGCCCATAGGAGCCGCAGTTACCTTAAGGAGGAAAAAAATGTATGATTTTCTTGAAAGGCTAATTCAAATAACATTGCCGAGAATGCGCGACTTTCGGGGAGTGGATTCAAAGGCGGTTGATAAAAGAGGAAATTTGACTTTGGGGATAAAAGAACATATTGTTTTTCCGGAAGTATCACCCGAAAGAGCAAAAAACATCTTTGGATTGGAGATTACCATCGTTATGAATGCGAGAAACAAGGAAGAGGGCGTACAATTATTAAAATTAATGGGTTTTCCTTTAAAGTAAATTAAATAATAAACTTTCTGTTAATTTCTTATTATATCCGAAATTATGGCAACGAAATCACAAATCGAAAAATCTAAAAAAAAGCCTAAATTCAAATGCAGGGTTGTCAGAAGATGCTTCAGATGCGGCAGAAAAAGAGCATATATGCGAAAATTCGGATTATGCAGGGTTTGTTTCAGGGAAATGGCCAACAAAGGATTGATCCCAGGGATCAGGAAATCATCTTGGTAAAAGAACAGAAAACAAAAATAATAAATTTCAAACATCACCATGGATAAAATCTCCGAAATGCTAACCTCAATAAGAAATGCACAAGCCGTGTTGAAACCGGCGATTTCTGTTCCTTATTCGGATTTGAAATACGAAATCGCAAAGATACTGGAAAAGGAAGGATTTGTCGAAAAAATTGAGAAAAAAGGGAAAAAAGTCAAAAAAACCTTTGAAATAAATTTGAAATACAAAGACGGATATCCAGCAATTTCCGGCCTGAAAAAAGTTTCAAAGCCTGGGCAAAGGATTTACGTAAATTACAAGGAGATTAAGCTGGTTATGGGAGGATTCGGATTTTCCGTCATTTCCACCTCAAAAGGCGTTTTGACCAACAAAGAAGCGAGAAAACAAAAAGTCGGAGGAGAATTAATTTGTGAAGTTTGGTAACATGAGCAGAATAGGGAAAAAGCCAATAAAAATACCAGAAAAAGTTGAGGTTAAAATAGATTGTGTCACACCAACGACCCAAAAGATTTTCGTTTCCGGACCGAAGGGTGAATTGTCTTTGGATGTTCCGAAAGAAGCCAGAGCCGAAATAAAAGAAGGCAGTATATTCGTTTATCCGCAGGTTGAAACGAAAAAAACTAAAGCAATGTGGGGATTATTTAGAGCGTTGATTTTTAATCTGATAGAGGGCGTAACAAAAGGATATGAAAAGAAGCTGGAAATTGAGGGTATAGGTTATGGCGCTCAGGCGATAGGAGCAGAATTGGAATTAAAAGTCGGATATATTAATACTATAAAGTTAAAGGCTCCCGCCGGAATAAATTTTTCGACTGAAAAGAACGTAATTACCGTTTCAGGGATAGATAAGGAATTGGTCGGCCAGATTGCGGCGAAAATCAGGAAAATAAAACCAGTCGAACCCTATAAAGGGAAAGGAATAAAATATGTGGGAGAAGTTGTCAGGAGAAAAGTCGGTAAGAGAGTAGCTGCAACCACTCCCGGAGCTTAAAAAATATGTTAGAAAGAAAAGGCAAAAGAATAAGGCGTCATAAAAGAATCAGAGCCAAAATAACCGGCACGAAAGAGAGGCCACGTCTTGGAGTTTTCTGTTCAAATGCACATATCTATGCGCAATTGATAAATGACGAAAAGGGCAAGGTTTTGGCGATTGCAAGCGATCTCAAATTGAAGAAGCAGCAAACCGGACAAAAAAGCGAAGTCAAAAAAGAAGGAGAGATAAAAAGAACGGGAAAGGTGGCCAAGGCTTTTGAAGTGGGCAAATTATTGGCAAAATCGGCCATGGAGCTGAAAATCGAAAATGTTGTTTTTGACAGAGGAGGTTTCCAGTATCACGGGGTGGTTAAAGCTTTGGCAGACGGAGCCAGAGAGGGAGGATTAAAATTTTAAATTAAACATCAGAGAAAATGGAAAACACGCAAAAAGAAACAAGTAAAAAAACGGACAGGCCTCAATTTTCGATGAACAGGCGGTCGTTTTCTCCTAAACCGGCTTCGGAGTTTGATTCGAAACTTCTGGATTTGGCGAGGGTTACAAGAGTCACTAAAGGTGGAAAACAAATGAGATTCCGTGCCGTTGTCGTCATCGGAGACAAGATAAAAAGAGTCGGCGTAGGAGTTGCAAAGGGTCTGGATGTCCAGCAAGCCGTTGAAAAAGCGACAAGGATGGCCAGAAAGAACATGATTGAAGTGCCGATAGTCCAGGGTTCAATTCCGCACGAAGTTTATGCGAAATACGGACCGGCTGAAGTTTTACTCCGTCCGCAAAGGAAAGGAAGAGGTTTGGTGGCGGGAGGAACCGTAAGGGTTATTTGCGCTTTGGGAGGAATAAAGGATATTTCTTCGAAAATTTTAGGAAGAACGGGAAATAAATTGAACAATGCAATGGCGACAATCATAGCATTAAAAAAGATTAAACATGGAATTACACCAGTTAAGGCCAACTCATAAGCGGAAAAAAACAAAAAGAATAGGAAGAGGAGGCGTCCATGGATTCAATTGCGGCAGGGGAGCCAAGGGCCAGAATTCGAGAGCCGGAAAGAAATTCAAGCCGATTATCCGCGAATTGATTAAAAGATATCCCAAACTGAGAGGTTACAGATCCAAGAAAATTAATGATAAGCCCGCGGTTTTGAATTTGGAAATTCTGGACAAAAAGTTTGAAAGTGGGGATAAAATATCGCCGAAAGTGTTGATAGAAAAAAGAATAATCCGTAGAATAAATGGTAGAGTCCCCAAAGTCAAGATTCTGAGCAAGGGGGAGTTGAAAAAAGCCTTGATTTTCGAAAATATCTCAGTTTCAAAAATCGCAAAAGAGAAAATCGAGAAAGCCGGCGGCGAAATAAAATAGAGGAATCGTTTCAAAAAATAAATGAATTGGTTCAATAAATTAATCCAAATTTTCAAAACACCGGATCTGAGGAAAAAAATCCTCTTTGTATTGGGGATTTTTGCTATTTTCAGGATAATGGCGAATATTCCCGTCCCGGGGATCGACGCCGAAAATATCAAGAATTTCTTCAATCAATTCCAGGTTTTCGGACTTTTGAATGCTTTCACCGGAGGAGCTTTGGATAATCTTTCAATCATTATGTTAGGATTAGGGCCTTATATCACCGCCACGATTATTTTTCAGTTGCTGACGATGATTTTTCCCCAACTCGAAAAAATATACAAGGAAGAAGGAGCAGCCGGACGCCAAAAATTCAATCAGTATTGCCGGATAGGCGCCGTACCTTTGGCCGCTCTTCAGGCCTATGCAATGCTTATGCTTTTCCAAAGACAGAACGTCATCGGCACATTGTCGCCGAGCGTACTTTTAACTTCTATAGTCACAATTACCGCGGGCGCAGTATTTTTGATGTGGCTCGGAGAATTGATTTCCGAAAAAGGAATAGGAAACGGAGTTTCTCTCCTTATTTTTGCCGGAATCGTAGCCGATTTTCCGAACAGTTTACGGCAGATACTTGTCGCCTGGGACCCTTCTAAAATTCTTTTTTATATTTTATTTTTCACGATGTCTCTGCTTATCATAGCTGGCGTCGTTTTAATCAATGAGGCAAGAAGAAACATACCCGTTTCTTACGCCAAAAGAGTTCGGGGCACGAAAATGTACGGGGGCGTTTCCACCTACCTGCCTCTGAACGTAAATCCGGCAGGTGTAATCCCCATAATTTTCGCATTGTCGATTTTAATGATTCCCGGAATGGTGGGAAGTTTCTTGAGCGGGGCGAGCGGCCAAGTCGGGAACATTGCAAAAGGCGTTGCCGATTTTTTCCAGGATCCCTGGACGAACGGTATATTTTATTTCGTACTGGTCGTCGTTTTCACTTACTTTTATACCGCAGTCACGTTTGATCCCAAAGCCATTTCGGAAAATCTTCAAAAAATGGGTGGATTTGTGCCGGGAATTCGTCCCGGGCAGTCAACCGCAAGTTTCATGTATTATATCCTGAATCGAGTGCTGTTAATCGGAGCTTTATTTTTGGGCACGATCGCCATCATGCCTTCGATTGTCCAGGGCATAACCAATATCCAGCAATTCCAATTTTTAGTCGGGGGCACTTCGCTACTCATCGTTGTTTCCGTTGTTCTGGAGACCATGAGGCAGATAAAAGCCCAGCTTCAGATGAGGGATTATGAAACTTTCTAAAAAAAATCCACTAATTATAATTTTACTCGGCAAATCCGGCTCCGGAAAAGGTACGCAGGCCGATCTTTTGGTTGAAAAGTTCAAGCTTGATTATATAGGAAGCGGAGACCTGTTAAGGAACAGGGCAAAGAAAAACGACTTTGTCGGCAAAAGAATTGCCCAAATTCTTTCAGAAGGAGATCTTATCCCGCTGCCTGCGATTTTTAAATTATGGATGGATGAAACGGAGAAAATCATAAACAAAAACAAAAACTTCCGGGGTATGGTTATGGACGGAAATCCTAGAAGAATCATGGAAGCTTACCTCATTGACGATGTTTTCAAATTTTACAGATGGGACAAAAATGTGAAAGTGTTTCTGGTAGATATTTCCGACAAGGAGGCGATTTGGCGGCTGACAAACAGGAGAATCTGCAAAAAGTGCAAAGAAATAGTTCCTTTCACGAAAGAGTTCAGAAACATAAAAGTTTGCCCGCAGTGTGGCGGCGAGCTTGAAAAACGATCAGATGATACGATAAGCTCCGTCAAAAAAAGATTGGCCTGGTTTCGGAAAGACGTACAGCCGATAGTGAATTATTACAAAAAAGCGGGAAAACTGGTAAAAATTGACGGGGAGCAGAGCATAGAAAACGTTTTCAAAGACATTTTAAAGGCGCTTAAATGACCTTTTGGGAAACATGATCAAAATAAAAACTTCCGAAGAGATTGAAATAATATCAGAGGGTGGAAAAATCCTGGCAGGAATTATGAAAGAGCTGGAAAAGCAGGTTAAGCCGGGAATTGCCACAAAAGAACTAGACAGGCTCGCAGAGGGCCTGATTTTAAATTCAGGAAGCGAATGTTCGTTCAAAAATTATTGTGTGCCAGATGACAGTTCTTTGCGGGATCCGTATCCCTCCTGTCTTTGCACTTCCATAAATGAAGAAATCGTCCATGCGATACCTTCCGTAAGGGTCTTAAAAGAAGGGGATATCCTTTCGCTGGATTTGGGACTGAAACATAACGGTTTCCATTCTGATATGGCCCTGACCGTTCCGGTGGGCGAAGTTGACCAAAAGGTCAGGAAACTGATTGAGGTTACTAAAGAGGCATTGGAAATAGGGATAAAACAAATAAAGCCGGGAAACAAGATCGGCGACATCAGCCGGGCCATACAAAAATACGTAGAAGGCTGGGGGTTCAACGTCGTCCGTGAACTTTGCGGCCATGGCATAGGAAAAGATGTCCACGAAGATCCGGAAATTCTGAATTCTGTTTCTTTTGACAAGATAACCGTGGATAAAGTGGATTATTACGGTAACGGGGAAATAGAATTGAAAGAAGGCATGGTTTTGTGCGTGGAACCGATGGTGACGGTGGGCGATTGGCGGATCAAAAGATCAAAAGACGGATTCGGATTTGAAACGAAGGACGGTAGTTTGTCGTGCCACTTCGAGCACACGATAGCCGTCACAAAAAACGGCCATTCGATTTTAACTGCACTATAGGAACTGCGCCGGGCATCCGGCGCTTTTTAATTTTAAGATTGATTTAAGATCTGCAAAACGGTAAAATAACATAATATGCATCTATCCGTTGTCATTCCGGCCTATAATGAAGAAAAAAGATTGCCCAAAACTCTTGAGGTAATTGACTTGTATCTGGAAAAGAAAAATTACGATTATGAGATAATCGTTGTTTCGGACGGATCGAAAGATAAAACTGCTGAAACCGTGAATAGTTTGAAATCGCATATTGCAAACTTGAAATTGATCGATAATAAAGAAAATCGCGGTAAAGGATATGTCACGAGACAGGGAATGCTTGCAGCTGCCGGAGATTTCAGATTGTTTACCGACGCCGATGATTCAACCTCAATCGATCAAATCGAAAAAATGTGGCCCGAATTTGAAAACGGTTACGATATAGTCATCGGTTCACGGGACGTGAAAGGCGCCATTTTGGATCCGCCTCAGCCGTGGATAAGGAAAAACGTTCTGGGCGAAGGATTTGAACTGTTCAGAAAAATTGTCATCGGCCTTTGGGACATCCATGATACCCAGTGCGGATTCAAATGTTTTACGAAAAAATCGGCGGAAGCAATTTTTCCGAAATGCACCATTGACCGTTTCGCATTCGATCCGGAAATTCTGGTTATTGCCAGAAAAATGGAATGCAAAATAAAAGAAATTCCCGTCATCTGGAAAAACGACCTGTCTTCCACGGTTAAATTGAAATCAATGATAAAGATGGCCCTCGATTTGATAAAAATCAGACTGAATTTGATTAATAAAAAATATGGATAAAAAACCTGCCCCGTCCCGAATCGGAAGTTCCGGTGCGGGGTTTCCTTCGGAGTTGAGGTTCGATCCTGTCAGCAGGGATTGGGTTGTTATTGCCACTGGACGGGCGAAAAGACCGGAAATGTTCAAGGACGAATCGAGAAAAAAAGAAAACGCGCCGAAAGAAGATTGTCCGTTTTGTAAAATGAGCAAGCAGGAAAAACCCGCTTTAATCATATCCGGCGGGAAAAAAGCGGTGATTGGCGATAAATTGCCGGACGACTGGTCGGTAGTCGTAATACCGAACAAATACCCCGCTTTCTGCAAATCTGATTCATTGAACGCAAGATCTGACGGTCCCTATCAGATAATGGATAGCGTCGGTTTCCACGAAGTCGTCATAACGCGGGACCATGAGAAAAAACTGGCCAATTTATCTTTAGAGCAAATGAAAGAGGTGATTGACGCGTATCAGGATAGATATCTGGTTTTGAAAAAAAACAAATTCGTATCTTATATTTTGATTTTTCACAACAGCTCCCGGGAAGCCGGAGCTTCCATCGCCCATCCGCACTCGCAAATAATTGCAATTCCTTTTATAGATCCCGATCTCCATTCCAGTATTAACGGTTCCAGGGTTTATTTCCAAACTCACGAAGAATGCGTCCATTGCGTGATGTTGGATTGGGACAGAAAGGATGGCAGGAGAATCGTTTTCGAAAACGAAGATTTTGTCGTTTTAATACCATTCGCTTCCCGGATAGCTTTCGAAACGAGGGTTTATCCCAAAAAACATCAGGTGCATTTCGAGGATATAACCGATAACCAGAAAAAATTCTTTGCCGAGGCCCTTAAAGTCGCCCTGGAAAAGCTTTACAAAGGGCTTGATGACCCTCCGTACAATTTTTTCATCCATACGGCTCCCTGCGACGGCAGAGATTATGGCCATTATCACTGGCATCTGGAAATTTTTCCCAAAACTTCCACGTGGGCCGGATTCGAACTTGGAGCGGGTATCGAGATTTCAACTATTGAGCCGGAAGCGGCCGCGGAGTACTTAAGAAAGCAGAAATAATTTATGAAGCCATTAATTGTTGCAAACTGGAAATGCAAACCCGCGACTTCTAAAGAGGCCGTTGAACTCTTCAATAAGATATCGGAAGGCGTGGAAGATGCCAGAAACGTTGAGGTTGTTATTTGCCCTCCTTTTATTTATCTCCCTGAAATCAATAATAAATATCACATATCACTTGGCGCCCAGAATTGTTTTTTAGATAAAAAAGATGTTTCCAGCCAGGTTATTTCTCCGCAAGCTGCGAAAGAAGCCGGATGCGAATATATAATTATCGGGCATTCTTCACGAAGAATTTTTTTAGGGGAAACTGACGAAATAGTAAACAGGGGGTTAAAGGATGCCCTTTTTGCCGGTCTTTTGCCGATCTTTTGCACGGGCGAGACAAACAAAGAGAGAGAAATGGGTCGGACTGAAGATGTTTTAGAAAGGCAAATTAGAAAAGGATTGGATGGAATCTCCGCCAGTGAGGTTTCGAAGATCGTGATCACATATGAACCCGTATGGGCGATCAGTGAAGGCGATCCTTACAAGACAAAAGAAATTCCCACTCCCGAGAATATAAAAAAAGCCAAAGTTTTTATCGAAAATATTCTTAAGAAAATCTACGGTAGTGGTGGTGGTACCATCAGAATTATTTATGGCGGCAGTGCCAATGCGGATAATTCAAAATGGATTTTAGAGGACGCCGGCATGGATGGGCTTCTGGTGGGCGGCGCTTCTCTTGACCCGCAGGAGTTCTTGAAAATTGTAAAAAACTGCCGCTAAACAAGCTGTAAAATTCCAAAAATGCCGCTTTGAGCGGCGTTTTCATTAGACAGTTTACATTCGTTATTTTATAATAAATCTATGAAGGAAGATTATTTAAAAAATTTAAAGGAGTTTTCTCAAGGTCTAATAGGCCTCGGCCAGCTTATAGAGGAAAGCTTGTTACGAAAGCAGTCCCTCGAAGATGAGATAAAAAAAAGAGAAGCGGAAATAAGAAAGATACAGAACGATATTTTCGCCTTAAAAAGCGAATTAACCAAAGTCGGAATGGATCTGGTGAATCTTGAAGCGAGAAGAGAAGAGATCGGGAAGAAAAAGGATAAAAATGCCTAATATGAATTCCGTGGAACTTCGTAAGTCTTTTCTGGATTTTTTCAGGGAGAAAGGACATACCATCATACCATCGGCTTCTTTGATCCCCGAAAACGATCCGACGGTGCTTTTTACCACCGCCGGCATGCACCCTCTGGTGCCTTTTTTGTTGGGGGAGAAACATCCCGGTGGAAAGAAATTGGCGAATGTTCAGATTTGCATCCGGACGGACGATATTGAGGAAGTAGGAGACGAAGTCCACCATACTTTTTTTGAGATGTTGGGTAACTGGTCACTTGGCGATTATTTCAAAGAGGAGACTATTAAATTGAGTTTTGAATTTTTAACATCAGAAAAATGGCTGAATATCAATAAAGACAATCTGGCCGTTTCTGTTTTTGTTGGAGATGAAGATGCCCCAAAAGATCAGGAATCGAAAAAAATCTGGCTTGATCTTGGTATCTCCGAATCAAGAATAAAAGAACTTCCCAAGAAAGACAACTGGTGGGGACCGGCCGGGCAAACCGGGCCTTGCGGTCCGGATACGGAAATGTTTTATTGGGTCGGGACGGAAGCGGTTCCTAAAGAGTTTAATCCGACAGACAAAAGATGGGTGGAGATTTGGAATGATGTTTTTATGCAGTATTTCAAGGATATGGATGGAAAATATGAACCGCTTCCCCAGAAAAATGTTGATACCGGCATGGGTCTGGAAAGGATGCTGTCTGCGATGAACGGTCTGGCAGACGATTATAAAACGGATGTTTTCTTGCCGATCATCGAAAAAATAGAGGAATTGTCTGGCAAAAAATATGAAGAAAACAAAAAAGAATTCAGGATTATTGCCGACCACGTTAAAGCCGCCACTTTTATCATTGGCGACCGAAAGGGAGTAGAACCGTCCAATTCTGGCCGAGGTGACGTAGTTAGACGCCTGTTAAGAAGAGCCATTCTTAGCGGAAGGGAATTAAGTTTACCGAAATTTTTTTTGGTACCATTAGTTAAAAAAATTATTAAAATTTATGGTACTGCTTATCCGGAAATTAAGAGAAAAGAAAATGATGTTATAACTATAGTTGAAAATTGGGAAGAAAAATTCGAGAAAAGTATAGAAGCTGGAATAAAAGAAACTACTTCGCAAATAAGGACTTACAATGGGCTAACAGGAGTCGCAGCTTTTAAATCTTATCAAAGTTCAGGAACGCCCATCTCGGGTAGTATAAAAATAGCTAAAAAATTAGGTGTTAAAATCTCTCCAAATATAGAGCAAGAATTTAAGGAAGAACTTAGAAAACATCAAGAACTTTCCAGAACCGCTTCCGCCGGAATGTTCAAAGGTGGTTTGGCTGATTCGGGCCTTCAGGCTACAAAATACCATACTGCAACCCATCTTTTGTTGGCGGTCCTGAGGCAGGTTTTAGGAGAGGGAGTTTTCCAAAAAGGCAGCAACATCACTGCGGAAAGAATGAGATTCGATTTCTCCCATCCCCAAAAAATGACGGAAGAAGAGATAAATAAAGTGCAGGACTTGGTGAATCAAAAAATCAAGGAAGATATGTCCGTAATATGCGAAGAAATGCCCCTGTCGGAAGCCAAAGAAAAAAAAGTAATGGGTGTTTTCGAAAGCAAATACGGAGACATCGTGAAGGTTTATACGATAGGCGATTTTTCACGGGAAATTTGCGGTGGTCCGCACGTTGCAAAAACATTCTCATTGGGTAAATTTAAAATTGTAAAAGAAGAATCTTCTGGTGCGGGAGTCAGAAGAATAAAGGCGGTTTTGGAGTAGATGTTTTTGTGATAAAATGGAAAAGGTAGGAAAAATCAAAGGGATGAAATCTTTTTTATTCAATAGATCCAGAAGAAAAGCCCTTTTGGCCGTAGATTTTGGAAGCGAATCGGTAAAATCTCTCGCATTCGGGAAGGAAAACGGGAAAATTCTGATTTTCGGCCATTCGATCCATTATTTTGAAAACCCGGAAATATTCGGAAGAGCCGCTTTGGCGGAAGAATTCGTAAAAACGGCAATTTCAAATTCAATAAATGACTTGAAAAGACAGAATAATAAGGAACTCGACGGGGTAATTCTCGGATTGCCGTCCAGCATTCTGAAGGCGAGAATTTTCTGCGAAACATATGAACGGGGGAAAAGCCCGAAGAAAATTAGCGGGAAAGAAGAAAAAAATATTTACGGTTTGGTTATTGAGCAGGCGAAAAAGAACATATCCCGGATTTATGCCGAAGACCACGGAATTATGCCTCAGGATATCCATTTTATTGTTCTGAAAATATCAGGGATAAAAATCGATGGCTATGAGGTGGAAAAAATTTCAGGTTTTTCGGGAGAAACGATAGAATTTAAGTTTGTGGCAACTTTTTTGCCGAAACATTATCTGGAAATTTTTGAGAGGATTTTTAACCAACTGGGGTTAAAAATCCTGCGGATAACCCATGAGATAGAATTGTTGCCGGATATTATTTCGAATACGGCTTCGGATGGCATTTTCATCGATTTGGGAGGAGATATCACCCAAATATTCCTTGTAAGGAAAGGTGAATTAGAAAAGTTTGAAGAAGTGAACGTTGGCGGAAGAATTTTTTCGAGAATAATTTCTCAAACGCTCGGGATTTCCGATGATGAAGCGAGAATTATAAAAGAAAAATACACGAATAAAGAACTGTCTGAAGAAGGCAGGAGAAAATTAAAAGAGATTATTTCAAGAGATTTGCAGAATTGGTTCGATAATTTAAAATTAAAACTGTTCAAGAATAAAAAGTTCTTGCCTTCGCAGATTTTCATCTTCGGAGGGGGAAGCCGGATGCTTGGGGTTGAGGATATTCTTACTGATGGTGACTGGGGATCCAATCCGCTTTCCGAAGACCCTGTTTTGGCAGAGCCTTATTTTTCATTTATTTCCAACCCCAAAGCTAAACCAATTTCGCCCTTCGATATCAAAAAGAACATAGATATTATAAAAGGATTAAATAACCCGCAATTTACGCCAGTTTTTCTTCAAATAAAATGAACAATCAACCTCCAAAAATTTTCGATATACTGCCTCCGCAAAAACAAAAAATAGAATATAATCTATCCCCCAAAAAACCGGAAAAACGTCCGTCGGCAACGTCCGAAAAGAAAAACGATTCCAGGCCCTCTTTTCTCAAGAAATTCCTGATACTTTTATTTTTTTTGATAATAATATTCGTTTTGGCTTCGCAATTTCTTCTGGCGAGAACTGAAATCCAAATTTGGCCCGAAACCCAAACTCTCGGTTCAAAAGAAAAGATAACGGTAAATACGGCTCAGAGTACGGTAAGCGTTTCTGCAAAAAGCATTCCCGGGAAGATTTTCGAAGAGGAAAAAACGGTTTCACAGGAGTTTCTGGCAACCGGAAAAGTCACAAAGGGCGAGAAAGCCCAAGGCAAGATTGTGGTTTATAATAATTATTCCACCGCAGCGCAGGTTTTAGTGGCTAATACGAGATTCATTTCCTCCGACGGAAAACTTTTCAGGACCGTTGAAAAAGTTACGATACCGGGCGGCACTCTTTCTGGCGGTAAACTTCAGCCGGGCTCACTCGAAATAAAAGTTGTCGCGGACCAGGCTGGTGAGGATTACAATATCGGAGCCACGACATTTTCCATACCGGGTTTCGTGGGTACTCCGAAATACACTGCTTTTTACGGAAAATCTTTTGAGAAAATGACGGGCGGATCAATCGGCGAAGTTCCGCAGGTTACGAAAGAAGATCTCGATAAGGCTAAAAAAGCCCTGACAGACAGAGTTCTCGAGGAAGGCGAAGCGTCTTTGAAAGTCAAAATTCCCTCTGACTATATTTTGCTTGACGGAGCGATAACTTCCGAAATTATTTCGGCTACCTCTTCCGCGATTGTAGGAAAAGAAAGCAAAAATTTCACTTATCAAGCCAAAGCAAAATTAAAAGCAGTAGTTTTTAAGGAATCAGATTTCAAAAATTTTCTCATGGAAATAGCCGTTTCCAAAAAGCCGGATGGACAAAAAATCCAGGAAGAGAGTTTGAAATCGGGATCGATTACCGTTGATTCGATTGATATAAATGCGGGGAAA
Organism: Patescibacteria group bacterium; assembly: GCA_043804755.1. Taxonomy (GTDB): domain Bacteria; phylum Patescibacteriota; class Minisyncoccia; order Minisyncoccales; family JAQTPW01; genus JAZDIT01. The sequence goes on from JAZDIT010000044.1 coordinate 24,098, forward strand.
ATTTCTTTGAGTTTTGATATGTCCGCCAAAACTTATTCGGACATTAATGAAGAACAGCTGAGGGAAGCATTGAATGGAAAGCCCATTGAAGAAGCCCAACAAATAATGTCCAACCAAGAGGGAATTGTCAAAGCTCAGATAAAATCCTGGCCTTTCTGGATAAGCAGGATGCCGGAAGACGCCGAAGAAGTCAAAATAGAGCTCATTCTTGACTAGGGGAGGATAATCTGGTAATATTTAACCATTGCCCATTTGATGAACCAAGATAAAAGAAATTTACAGAAAAGAGGAATAGTTCTGGAGGCTTTACCAAGCACGCTTTTTAAGGTAAAGTTGGAAGACGGGAAAGAGGTTTTAGCCCATTTGGCTGGAAAATTAAGAATATTCAGAATCAAAATTTTACCAGGTGATAAAGTGATGGTGGAAACTAATCCCTATGACGAAAAGAGGGGAAGAATAGTTTACAGGGGAAAATAATCTCACTCGGCGCGATATGGGCGCGTAATAACGAATTGTTGTTGACCAATAATTCGTTTCATGTTATATATTTAATGTTTTGTCATAAATGAAAGTTAAGCCTTCCGTCAAAAAAATTTGTAAAAATTGTGAAGTCGTCCGCAGAAAGGGGCGAGTTTATATAATATGCAAAAACCCCAAGCATAAACAGCGTCAGGGGTAAACTCTTATCAATATTTTATGCCGAGAATCGCAGGGATAAGCATCCCGGAAAACAAACAAATAGGGATAGCGTTGGGATATATTTATGGAATAGGTCCTTCTTTAAGCAGGAAAATTTTGAATGAGGCCAAGATTGAACCTACGCGAAAGGCATCCGAATTGACCACGGATGAGGTTTCGCGTCTGAAAGACATTATTGAAAAAAATTACAAAATCGAGGGGGAACTGAGGAGAGAAATTATGATGAATATAAAGCGATTAAAAGATATAAACAGCTGGAGAGGCGTTCGTCATATTAAGGGACTGCCGGTCAGGGGACAAAGGACTAAAACAAATACGAGAACCGTCAGAGGAAATGTCAGAAAAACCGTAGGTTCCGGAAGAAAACCTGCGGCGGAAGCAACGTAATAGATAATCTAAATGGGGAAAAAGCACGTAATTAAAAAAAGCGAAGAAGAATTGGTGAAAGAAGGGGCTAAGATGGAAGAAAATTTGAAAAAAGAGCCCCAAATAGTCGCGCCATCAAAAAGGATTGACGAGGGGCGCGTCTATATCAAATCTTCCTATAATAACACGATAATTACTTTGACCGATAAGAACGGCAATGTTTTAGGTTGGGTAAGTTCTGGCGGAATCGGATTTAAGGGAAGCAAAAAAGCCACCCCGTTTGCCGCGTCGAAAGTCGCGGAAAATGTCGCACAGATTGCCCAAAAGATCGGGGTTTCGAAGATCGCGGTTTTTGTGAAAGGGATAGGATCGGGCAGAGAATCGGCAATAAGGTCATTAGCAGCCAGAGGATTCGATATCCTTTCCATTAAAGACGAGACACCCATACCTCACAACGGTTGTCGTCCGCCAAAAACAAGAAGGGTTTAACAATTTTCGTCACACTCAAATTATGGAAGATCCAAAATGTAAAATTTGCAGAAGATTAGGAACCAAAGTCTTTTTGAAAGGAGACCGCTGTTATTCTGCGAAATGCGCTTTCTTAAGAAGACCATATCCGCCAGGTCCGAAACACAAAAGAAGGACACGCCAGCTTTCCGAATACGGAAAAGAATTAGCCGAAAAGCAAAAATTAAAAAATTGGTATAATTTGAATGAGGGGCAGTTCAGAAATTACGTTAAAAAGGTTCTTTCCAAGCGAGGAAAAGTGGAGAATGCGGCCGAGGAACTTATCGTCAATCTGGAGAATCGTTTTGACAACGTGGTTTTTCGGCTGGGGTTCGCTCCTTCAAGGCCTCAGGCTCAGCAGATAGTTTCTCACGGTCTTTTGTCCGTTAACGGAAAAACTATAGATACTCCGTCTCACAAAATGAAAATCGGAGACGTCATAAGCCCTCGTCCTCAGAAAATTAAAAAAATTATTTTCCAAAATCTTAAAAATATTATTAAAAATTATAAAACTCCGAAATGGCTGCAGCTTGATGCCGAAAAATTGGAAGGGAAGGTAATCGGAAAGCCGACCATTGGAGAAGCGGCGCCGCCAGCGGAGGTTTCAGTTATTTTCGAATTTTATTCTCGATAAATTAACCATTAATAAACTAATTCATGATTCCCTTACCAACTCAACCAAAAATCGTCAAAAGAGAAGGAAACAAAGTCCTGTTCGAGATAGAGGCTTTATATCCCGGATACGGGGTCACGGTCGGAAACTCCTTGAGAAGGGTTTTGTTGTCGTCTCTGCAGGGGGCCGCAGTAACCCAAATGAAAATAAAAGGTGTTTCCCATGAATTCTCGACCATCCCGGGCATCAAAGAAGACGTCATAACGATAATGCTCAATTTGAAAAAATTGAGGTTCCGCGCCTTTTCCGACGAGCCTCAAATGGGCAGACTGCATATAAAGGGCGAGAAAGAAGTAAAGGGCTCCGATTTTGAATTACCGAGCCAGGTGGAACTGATAAATGGCGACAGCCATATAGCTTCTTTGACCGCCAAAACTTCCGATTTGGAACTGGAAATAACGATAGAAAAGGGAATCGCATATTCTCCGCGCGAAGGCAGAAAAAAAGAAAAAGTAGAGATAGGAACGATTCCCATAGATGCGATTTTCTCTCCGATTAAAAGAATAAGTTTTAAAGTTGAAAATATGCGCGTCGGTGAAAGAACTGATTTTGACAAGCTTTCTCTGGAGATTGAAACCGATGGTACGGTAAAGCCGGAAACGGCATTCGCACAGGCTTCAGAAACCCTGGTCAAACATTTTTCATTGCTTGCAGAGACATTTCAAACAGAAGAATCATTACCGTCGGCTAAAACCGCATCGGGAAAAAAGGCAAGAAAGAAAAAGACAGTTTCTTCCGTAAAAAAACATGAGAAAAAGAAAAAAGGGTAGAAAATTAAGCCTGAAAACCGATCAGAGAAAAGCGCTTTTGAGATCGGTGGCAGAATCTCTTTTCTTAAAAGAAAAGATAAAAACTACTGAAGCCAAAGCCAAGGAGGTTGCCGGTTTGGTGGAAAAAATGATAACGAAAGCCAAAAAAGGCGACATGGCGGCAGTGCGAAGTCTATCGAGATTTTTTTCGGATAGAATAGTGAAAAAGCTGATAAAAGAAATCGCACCGAGATATGTGGCCAGAATGGGAGGCTATACCAGAATAATCAAACTTGGACCGAGGAAAAACGATGCCTCAAAAATGGCGATAGTGGAATTAGTTAAATAAGAACCTTCGCTTCGCGAAGAACCTTGATTCTTCAGAAATAAGAACCTTCGCTTCGCGAAGAACCTCGATTCTTCGGAAATAAGAGCATTCGCTTCGCAAAGAACCTTGATTCTTCGCAAGCTCAAAAATGAAAATAAAATGGAGCGCAAAACTTATACAATAGACGCAACAAACAGAGTATTGGGAAGATTGGCGGTGCAGATAGCAAATTTATTGAGGGGGAAAAGGAAAACGGATTACGTTCCTTATAAAGATATGGGAGATTTCGTCGTGGTGAAGAATATCAAAAGCATCATGGTGACCGGGAAAAAAACCGATCAAAAAAAGTACTACAGCCATTCCGAGTATTTGGGAGGCCTCAAGGAAATATCCTATAAAAAACTTTTCGAAAAAAATCCGGCGGAAGTCCTGAAAAGAGCCGTTTTCGGGATGCTGCCCATAAATAAGCTCAGAAACGAGCAAATTAAAAGATTGATAATAGAGTAAACCAATTATGGAAAAAACCGTTACCAAAAAAATCGTAAAGAAGGAAGCAAAAGATGTGAAAGAAAAAAAACCGAGAGCGGTGAAGACTAAGAAAAAGGCTGAAATTTCAGCAGAAGTGGTCAAACTGGTTTCAAAACCCGGAAAATATTTTGAAGCTGTCGGAAGAAGAAAAACTTCAATAGCCAGAGTGAGAATTTTTCCGCAGGACGAAGGAGATTTTTCGGTCAACGGAAAAACCCTCGATCAATATTTCGGCGACAAAGATCTCCAAACGATAGCTCAAGATTCTCTGAATGCGATGAATACTTCCGATAAATTCCGCGTTTCAGTCGTATTAAAGGGCGGCGGTTTGCACTCACAGGCCGAAGCGATAAGACATGGAATAGCAAGAGCCTTGGTTTTATTTAATTCTGAATTCAAGAAAAAATTAAAAAAAGCAGGATTCTTGACGAGAGATCCGAGAATGAGAGAGAGAAAGAAGTTCGGTTTGAAGAGAGCAAGAAGAGCGCCACAGTGGCAAAAACGGTAAAATCCATCATCCACACAATGATTTCAGGGTTGAGTTTTACTCAACCCTTTTAAATAATCCGTTATTCCTGTATAATTACATTACTAATATGCTACACGAGATTATAGATAAATTTTATTTGGACAGGCAAAAAGACAAAGATCAACGCCATTTTTATATTACCGATGCGGGAAAATGTCCGCGGGCTATATTCTTCAAATTCAAAAACGCTCCCAGGGAAGAAATGGGTGCGAATATTCTGAGAATGTTCGATCACGGAGATCACATCCATCAGTTGATAATGAAGCCTTTACTTTCCGTCAGGGAAATCCATGTGGTCGCTTCCGAAGTGAATATCCCGCCCCAGGCGCTTATTTCGGGCCGGGCAGATGCGATTTTAAGCGATGGGAAAGATTTGTATGTTCTTGATATAAAAAGCATGAACAGCATGATTTTTAAAAACCTTGAAGCTGCCAAAGAAGAAAATATTGATCAAGTCCAGCTATATTTGCACTATTTCAGGATTCCCAAAGGGTTGCTCTTATACGTTGATAAGGACAGGCTCGATTTGAAAGAGTTTGAGGTGGTCTATGACAAAGAAAGGGCGGAAAATCTTCTAAAAAATTTGAGTGAATTGAAAGAAAAAATAGATAAAAACACTATCCCTACGAGAATCGCAAGCTATCCCGATGATTGGCAATGTAAATATTGCGCTTTCAAAGAAATTTGCAAAATGGCGAATGGCGGTGAGATTGGCTGGGAGGATTTCAAAAAAAAGATAGAAAAAAGTTAACAAAAAAACAGCCCGTACGGGCTGTTTTTTTGTTTGAAAACTTATGGAAGCAACTTCGCTGAAGAGAGAATATCGCCTTCCGACAATGCGTAAAGCCTGTTATCGGCGGTGTTGAAAGATAATTCAGGCGCATTGAATTCTCCGAAATCGTAAATGTTTATTTTGTCCCGATTGTCAATTTCGCTGATTTTTATGCTGTTTCCGGTATTGAACGCAATATAATTGGAATTTATCCAGAAGATATCTCCGATTTTTTCAGAAAAGCGGTTCAGGAACAATTTGTCGCCGGTTTTCCCCAGCGGCGGCTCATTGCTGTCCTGCAGGAAAAGAATCCAAATTTCGTAATCAGAAAAGTAGACGATTTTTCTCGAATCAGGCGATAACTTCAGGCCTTTTATTGGTTCAAAGAATTCTTCAAAAATTCCCGATTGTGAATTCAACTGATATAATACTTGATTCTCCTGGATGAAAATTTGCCCGGGGAAAATAACTAATTTATATTCGGTTTCCTGTTTCAAAGAAAATGGTGTTGAATTGATTTTTTCCTTTTGCATATATGTTAGATCGGATTTGTAGACATACCCCGAATTATCCAGATAATAAATATTACTGTTAATTCTTTGGGAAACGATAATATCCGCGGGAATCGAGGTGGTTGCTTTTTCTGTGAGAACCGGCGGATTTTTGCCGATATCGAGAGTAAAATTTTTCATCTGTTCTTTCATGCCGATATCCAGATTGATTTCAAGGGGATTTTGAGTAAATTGGACATTCAACAAATCTGCCCCCTTCTGATAAATATCTTTTTCGCTAATCAGCTGGCTTTTGACGCCATTCGAAAGATTGTACAATTTTAACGTCCATATATCCGTTCCTCCTGCGGCTTGATTTTCCCGAATAACCATATTCTTTCCGTCAGGCGATAACCAAAAATCTTCTGCATTTTCGGTCAGAATTGTATAATTCTGATTTTCTGGAAACAAAACTATTGATTTTATCTCGGTCACGGTTTTTTCTTTTATTTCCAGATTCTTTTCCCACGATTTGTATCCTTCCTTTTTTACAGTAATTTTATAATTTTTGGGCAATAAATTTTCAATAAGAATTGAACCGAAGAAAAAATCGGTCCTTTTCGACAACTTATCGTCAACATAGATTTCGGCTTGTTTTGGGTCAGTTTTTACGAAAATTCCGCCCGTTTGAGTTATTTTTTTGGCGGTAAAATCGAATCTATATCCCTGAGAATACAAAACCGCGACGGGAGCCGCTATTAAAAATAAAAGAAAGCAAGCGAAAAAGAGTATAGTTCGGGTTCTTTTAGTCATTTTAAACATTCCTATTCTACAACAAAAATGCGCTTTTTGCAATTGTGCTTATTTGACAAAACTGTGATAATTAGGTAGAATATTCCATAGTGGAAACAGCACCTGAACAACTGAAACGGAGGCGAAATGGCTGCTAACATCGTCATCAGGACCCAGAGTAATACTGTCCATGTGTTTGATAAAAATAACAATCCGGTTCCCTTATTTGAGGGGAAGTATGAGGAGGTAAAATATCGAATTTGCTTGCAGTTTCAAGGAAACGACACAATTTTTGTAAATCAAACGCGACCGGGTCAGAACGACTTGGTCAAGAAAAGGGAGTGGCAATATGAAAGCGGAAGAACTCAAAAAGGAATTCTATGACGCCGGTAAGTTTACTGAAGGTCTGGCTGCGGTCATCAAGGCACTTCAGGATTCGACTGGGAACGATGATCCTGAATGGCCCAATTTGCTCGCCCTAAAAGCGTGGTTCCATTACCGCCTCAAAGACTATGCTCTCGCCCAGGATTCGGCAAAGGAAGCAGGGCCGGTTTTATGGGCCCGAGAGTGTTTGGCCTACATTGCCGCTTACGTGGATAAAGATGATGCGGCATTGCGGCAATTTCTGGATGAGCTCGGCGATAACATCAACGTCACCAATGCCATGATCATTCGTGCCAGAGATAATGACAGCACTATTGCTCACGGCGAAGTCCTCATGAGAACACTTCTCATCCGCGGCGAAGGGGTAGAGACTGCTAATCTCTATCATAACGCCGGTCGTTACTTCCTGGCAAAGCCGAGGGACGACAGCGACTACGTTCTGGCTCTGGGATTTTTCACGGTCGCTGCGGCTCTATATGGCACTACTGGAAATTGGCATCACCGGGGCGCTCTCGCCTTCTGGCGATCTAGTGCCCTAGAACATTTTATGGACAAAAAATCTGCCATAAGCGCCGTCGAAGATTCTCTCCGCTGCTGGACCGAGGCGATAGCTCTTGATCCGACAAACAAGCAGCATCTGGAAAAATGGCAAGGCGCCATTAACCGGTTAAGCGAACTCCGGAAATAATCAATGCGCCCGGTCGACGTTGTCGACCAGGCGCTATTTTATTTCGTTTTTAAATAGTAGAATATTAAAATGACCATTTTCCCTAAAATAGAACAAATAACCAGAGATGCGACACTATCGCATTTCTTTTTGATGTTCGGATACAAGCTGTTTTCCATTTACTTTCCCTTGTTTTTGGTTTCAAAGAATTTTTCATTACACCAAATAGGGTATACAAATTTTCTCATATATCTTCCGATGGCGCTTTTTGCTCCAATTGCCGGATATCTCAGTCACAGAATAAATCTGGCGGTTCTTTCAGCCTTGGGCATCGCAGGATACGGAATCTATGCTTTGGGGATGATTATTTTCCCCACTAATTTTACTTTTTATTTATTCCAGATAGTTTTGGGTATTTCAGCCGCTCTGTTTTTTGTCTCTTCCCGGGCGATGCTGATGGGTTCTAAATTGGAGAGCTACGACAGGGCTTTTGCATGGTTTTATTCGGCCAATTCCTATGCTGCCGCCATTTCCCCGGCAATAGGGGCTTTAATCATCTGGAGATTCGGTTTTATCGGTGTTTTCGTTTTGAGTTTGGTTTTGCAGTTTTTCAACGCCATTTTCTTCTTTAGGCGATTTAAGAAACAAGTTACTCACCTGCCCGATAATATTAAGATTGGGGAATCTGTGAAAAATTATTTTTCATCCCTTGGAAAGATTAAGAATAAAAACAACTCTCCTTTCATTTTGATTTCTTTTTTAGTTTTGATTTTAGCCGGGTTTAACAATACCTTTTTTGTCTTGTATTTAAAAAATCTTGGTATGTCGCAGAGTCAAATTTTAATATTCAATTCTCTCTTAAACCTGGTGTTCTTGCCAACCTCTCTGTGGGTGATAAAATGGGTTTCCAAATTCAGGAGCGAGATCAATGTTTCTTGGGGAAGTCAGGTTGCCGGATTTTTTTCTTTTTTGCTTGGTGGATTCTACAGCATCATGAATTTTTATACCGTATTTGTTGTGACACTCGGAAACTACATTGGAAGCTTGATCGCCGACTCCGGTCGAAGCGGTCTTTTGTCCAGAAAGTTAAAAGATCACACCGAAGAATCGGCGGCTATCGATACTATTTTTTCTCCATTGGCCACGTCGATCGGGGCCGTAATCGGAGGATTGATCATCGGTCCCCTGGGGTATCCTTTGATATTCGTCGGTTTCGGGGCGTTGCTTTTCGGTTCGGGATTTTTTACGAGAATATTTACAAAGAGCGGAAATTAACTACACTCTGTTTCGGAAAGCACCCGTTGCCAGCCGATCGGGCGCTATTTTATTTCTTTTAAATTCTGCTAAAATATTGATGTTTCGGGGTTTGTCAAAAACAAAAAAATCGGATAATATTAAAAAAGCAAAGCGATAAAATTACATGTCTATATTCGTAAGAAAAATCGGAATCGATTTGGGGACCTGCAACTCGGTCGTATTTATACCGGGCAAAGGGCCCGTTTTACAGGAGCCGTCAGTAGTGGCGGTGACTTTGGATGACAACAAAATTCTGGCGGTAGGGGAGGCGGCAAAAGAAATGACAGGAAGGACTCCCGACACAATAAAAGTGTATCGTCCTTTGCGGGACGGCGTCATAGCCGATTACAGGGTTACCCAGGCAATGCTTAAACATTTCATCGATAAAGTTTCGGGTACCCTGAAATTTTTAAAACCTGAATTGTTGATAGGAGTTCCCGCAGGCATTACTTCCACGGAAAGGAGGGCGGTTATCGAAGCCGGAGTCTCGGCAGGAGCCAAAGCGGTTTATATAGCGAAAGAACCAATACTGTCTGCTATCGGAGCGGGGGTTCCCATTAATTCCTGTTCGGGACACATGATTGTAGATATTGGCGGAGGAACGTCGGAAGTGGCTGTAATTTCTTTGGGAGGAATAGTAACCTGCCATTCTCTGAGAGTAGCTGGAGACAAACTTGATGCCGCAGTTTCCGATTACATAAAGAAAAAATATAATCTCGCAATCGGGGAGCAGACTGCCGAAGAAATCAAAATAAGAGTGGGTACCGCTTTGCCCGAAAAAGAGGAAAAATTCATCGAAATAAGAGGAAGAGATCTGGTTTTGGGTCTTCCCAAAAATATCAGAGTTTCTTCAAGCGAAGTTTGTGAAGCAATGAGCGACACTCTCGCCGAAATAATCCAGGTCATAAAATTGGTATTGAGGGACACTCCGCCGGAATTGTCGGCGGACATTATGGATAAAGGCATGGTTTTAGCCGGCGGCGGGGCTTTACTGCGGAATATCGACAAATTGATTTCCCAGAATACCGGAGTTCCGTGCATCCTGGCTGAAGATCCTCTGTTGTGCGTTGCAAAGGGAACGGGCTTGATGCTTGAAAGCTTGGACGTTTATAAAAAGAGCTTAATGAGCAAAAAATGAAAATAATCGGCCATCAAAATAACTGGCGGTTTCTGAAAAATTTGGCGGAAATCGGTAATTTTTCGCATGCATTTCTTTTTTGCGGCCGCGAGCATCTGGGCAAGAAAACGATAGCGGTTGAATTCTTAAAACTGGTTTTCGGAAAAGATATTTCAATGCATTCCGATTTCAACCTTGTGGAGCCCCTGGAAAATGAAATTCAGATTTCCCAGATAAGGGATTTGAACTGGAAGCTTTCTTTAAAACCTTTTTCTGCGCCATTCAAGGCCGCGATAATAGATAAAGCGCATTTGATGAATCAGGAGGCACAGAATTGTTTCCTGAAAACGCTGGAAGAGCCGAAGGGCAAAACGGTACTTATTTTAATCAGCGAATATCCCGAGTTACTATTACCGACGATACGTTCGAGGGTCCAAAAAGTGAAATTTTATCCGGTTGGGAAAAAAGAAATAGAAAATTATTTAACGGAAGAAAAGAGATCTCTGGAAGAGATAAAATTGCTTTCCGAAATTTCCATGGGCAGACCGGGGATAGCGATTGATTTCATTTCCGATCCGCAAAAACTGACCGGTTTCAAGAAAAGGGTCAGGGAGCTTACCGCCGTTTTAAATTCCGATTTGGCCTCGCGTTTCCAATACGCAAAAGATTTATCGGAGGCAGGCGATCTGAAAGAAATCCTGAATATCTGGCTTGATTACTTCAGAAATATCCTTCTTTCAAACTTGAAATTGCAGAAAAACTGGATGACTCTGAAAAAGGATTATACGCTTGAAAAGCTGAAAATCATTTTAAAAAACATACAAACCACGATATTCCTGATTTCAACGACAAATATAAATCAGAAACTGGCTTTGGAATTATTACTAATGGAAATATAACATATGGCAATTTACCAAGATATCATCGACAGGATAAAGCCCGAATGCGACAAAACCGTTTCGTTCTTCAACAGAGAAATGGAAAAAATAAGGACCGGCAGGGCAACACCGGCTTTGGTCGAAGACGTGGTTGTTGATTGTTTCAACCAGAAGCTTCCTCTAAAGCAATTAGGAGCCATTTCGATTCCTGAAGCCAGACAGATTCTCATACAGCCGTGGGATGCGTCCTATATTCCCGGAATAGTCGCGGCTCTCGAAAGGACCGGAGTCGGTGCAAATCCGATAGTCGATAAAAATTCAATCCGGATAAGCCTTCCTTTGATTACGGCGGATTACCGCAAGGATTTGATGCGCTTGATTTCCGAAAAGCAGGAAGAAGCCCGCAAAACGATCAGAAAATGGCGCGAGGAAGCGTGGAACGAAATACAGGTGGGTTTTCGCGAAAGTACTGTCAGGGAAGACGACAAGTTCAGGGCAAAAGACGATTTGCAAAAATTGGTCGATGAATATAGCAAAAAAATAGAAGAGATAGGGGAAAGGAAGAAAAAAGAAACCGAACTTTAAAATGTTTTTGACAATTACCATCGCTTTTTTTAGTTTAATAGGGCTTGTTGTTCTCCATGAATTCGGGCATTTTATCGTTGCCAAGCGCTTTGGCGTGAGAGTCGAGGAATTCGGCATCGGCTATCCTCCGAAATTATTCGGAAAGAAAATCGGCGAAACCGTTTATTCCCTGAACCTTCTGCCTTTCGGCGCCTTCGTGAAAATGCCGGGCGAAATCGAACAATCCGACGACCCGAGGAGTTTTTTCAATAAACCGGTATGGCAAAGAGCGCTGATTGTCGTTGCCGGAGTGGTATCATTCTGGATAATTGCAGCCGTTTTATTCAGCATAGTTTTAATGATGGGGGCGCCTACGGCCATTTCCGATGAGGAAACGGCTGGCATTGTGAATCCAAAGGTTCAGATTACCGCAGTTGCGAAAGATTCTCCCGCTTTTGTGGCCGGTTTGCAGGCTGGAGATAACATAATAGGAATAAAAGTTCCCGGTGCGGATTTCACGGATATCAACAAGGTGAAAGATTTTCAGGATTTTGTAAATTTGTCCAAAGGGCAAAGCATCGATTTAAAAATAGAAAGGGGTAATGAAAATTTCGAGGTCAATCTGGTTTCGCGCTTAAATCCTCCCAACGGAGAAGGCCCCTTGGGGGTAGCTTTGGTCAGAGTTGCGATTATGAGCCATCCCTGGTGGCAAGCTCCCTGGCAGGGGATTCTAGCCACTTTTGACACGACAAAGGGAGTCATTTTGGGTTATGCCAGAGCTTTAACGAATCTTTTTAACGGATTGCCTACGGGAGTAGAACTTACGGGGCCTGTCGGAATAGTATCTTTATTCAGCCAGGTCGGAAAATTGGGAGTGAATTATTTTCTGCAGTTTGTCGCAATCATCGCCGTTTATGTCGCGATATTCAACATTTTACCCATTCCTTCGGTTGATGGCGGGAAACTTTTATTTCTTGCCATAGAAGCAGTACGGAGAAAGCCCGTCAATCCGAAAATCGAGCAGGGCATTACCACCGTTTTTTTCACCCTTCTGCTTTTAGTGATGGTTTGGGTAACTATAAAAGACGTAATAAGATTGTTTTGATATAAACAAAATCAAGATTTTATTTTAAAAAATGCGCCAATCAAAACTTTTTACAAAGATTTCAAAAGAATTTCCAAAAGATGAAAGCAGCATCAACGCCCGTTTTCTGATAAGAGCCGGTTTTATCGACAAATTAATGTCGGGCGTATTTTCATTTCTTCCGTTGGGTTTGGCTGTCATGGGAAAAATTGAAAACATCATCCGCGAAGAAATGAACAAAATCGGAGGCCAGGAAATTTTATTGCCGGCTCTGCATCCCAAAGAAAACTGGCAGCTTACCGACAGATGGAAATATCCCGAGATGTTTAAACTCAAGAATCGGGCGGAAAAAGATTTCAGTCTGGGGTGGACTCATGAGGAAATCGTCACGCCTTTGATCAAAAAATTCGTAAAATCCTACAAAGATCTTCCGGTTTACGTTTACCAGTTTCAGGATAAATTTCGCGACGAATTGCGGGCAAAATCCGGTCTTTTGAGAGGGATGGAATTCACAATGAAAGATCTCTATTCTTTTCATGCGAGTGAGAGCGATTTAGACGAATATTATGAAAAGGTAAAAGGAGCTTATTTCAGGATTTTCGAGCGCTGCGGTCTTGGGAAAGTGACTTTTCTGACTTTGGCCTCGGGGGGCGCTTTCAGCAAATATTCCCACGAATTTCAGACGATAACCCCCTATGGGGAAGACGAGATACATCTCTGCCCTAAATGCAAAATTGCCGTCAATAAGGAAATTATCGAAGACGAAAAACATATGTGTCCCGGATGCAAACGCAAGAATATGGAAGCCAAGAAATCAATTGAAGTCGGCAATATTTTCAAACTCGGAAATAAATTTTCAGAACCCTTCGGGCTGAAATTCAAGGAAAAAGACGGCAGTGAAAAGTTATTGTCGATGGGATGCTACGGAATAGGTTTGGGGCGATTAATGGGAGCCGTCGTCGAAGTTCACCACGACGAAAAGGGAATTATCTGGCCAAGAACCGTATCTCCTTTCCTGGCGCATCTGATTGAAATAAAGGGACAAAATTCGAAAGTTAAAAAAGAAGCCGAAAAACTTTATCAGGTTTTACAGAAAAAAGAAGTAGAAGTATTATATGACGATAGGGACGACAAAACTGCCGGAGAAAAGTTCGCAGAGTGCGATCTCATCGGGATTCCCGTTAGAATAGTCGTTTCCGAGAGAACTTTGGAAAGGGGCTGCGCCGAAATCAAAGGAAGGCAGGAAGAAAAAACAAAATTAATAAAATTAAGCCAAGTCACAAAAAATGTTGGATAAAATTTGGAAAATATTTTCGGAAGACATCGCAATTGATTTGGGAACGGCAAATTCCGAGGTTTATGTAAGGGGGCGGGGAATAATCATCCAGGAACCGAGCGTCGTTGCCATCAACCAAAAAACCGGGCAGATTCTTGCAATAGGCGAGGAGGCGAAAAAAATGGTTGGCAGAACGCCGGCTCATATCGTGGCTACAAGACCTCTGAGATCGGGCGTGATTTCCGATTTTGAAGTGACCGAGCAGATGCTCAGATATTTTATTGAAAAAGCCCAACGGAAAAAATTCGCTTTGTCGGCCAGGCCAAGAGTTATAATAGGTATTCCTTCCGGGGTGACGGAGGTGGAGAAAAAAGCCGTGATAGATGCCGCAAAATCGGCCGGAGCGAGGGAAGTTTTTTTGATTGAAGAACCAATGGCTGCTGCGATAGGCGCACGGCTTCCGGTACAGGAAGCGGGCGGGAATTTCATAGTCGATATCGGCGGAGGAACCGCGGAAATCGCAATAATCTCCCTTGGCGGAATAGTTTTATCCAAAAGTTTGAGGATAGCGGGCGACAAACTGAATGAAGACATAATCCAGTTTGCTCAGGAAGAATATAAGCTCCTTATCGGGGAAAGAACCGCCGAAGCGATTAAAATCGGAATAGGATCGGCTTATCCGCTGAAGGAAAAAAGGGAGCTTCCCATGCGCGGAAGGAACTTGGTAACGGGCCTTCCTGAAGAAATACTCGTTTCGGATGAAGATATAAGGAGAGCCATGGAAAAATCCGTAAAGAGAATTGTCACTGAAATCAAAACCGCAGTGGAAGAGAGTCCGCCGGAATTGCTGGCTGACATCATGGCGTCGGGAATTTATTTTTCGGGCGGGGGATCTTTGTTGCGCGGATTGGATATTCTTGTGGCTAAAGAAACGAAAATTCCCACGCGCCTTATTGAAGACCCGATGACTGCGGTTGTGAGGGGAGCGGGAATGGTTCTGGAAAATCTTGATGAACTCGAAGACGTGCTCGTGGAAACTGCGGAACTCGAACCGCCAAAATAAGAACCTTCGCTTCGCGAAGAACCTTGATTCCTCGCTAACGCTCAGAAATAACGATGTTATCTAAAGAAGAAGTACAACATATCGCAAAACTTGCGAGATTAGGCATTACTTCCGAAGAAGAAGGAGAATTTGCGAAAGATCTTTCTTCGATTTTGGATTACATTGAAAAACTTAAAAAAGTAGACGTTTCGAATATCCCGCCTGCCAGCCATGCCGTTTTGGTTGAGAATATGATGAGAGAAGATTCGGAGGGGGAAAAATCCGACGGCCAAAAACTATTGGGTTTGTCTCCGGAAACGAAAGACGGATTTTTAAAAGTAAAATCGATTTTCAAATGATGGATCCGACCTCACTCACAATCGAAGAAACTCATGAAGGACTGGAAAAAAAAGAATTTTCAGCCGTTGAATTGTGCAAATCCTACCTTAATTCGATAAAAGAAAAGGACAAGGAAATCCATGCCTTCCTTTCTTTAAACGAAGAGTCTGCTCTTTCTCAGGCGAAAGATATTGATAATCTAATTTCGGAAAAAAAATCAATTTCGGTTTTGTCCGGGATTCCTTCGGCGATAAAAGATGTCATCTTGGTCGAAGGATTAAAATGCACGGCAGGTTCCAAGATACTTGAAAATTATAAAGCTCCTTATGATGCAACTGTCATCAAAAAGTTAAAGGCACAGGGTGTAGTGATACTCGGCAAGACGAATATGGACGAGTTTGCCATGGGAAGTTCTACCGAAAATTCCGCTTTCGGACCGACCAAGAATCCTCACAATTTGGAAAGAGTTTCCGGCGGGTCTTCGGGCGGATCGGCGGCGGCAGTCGCGGCAAATATGTGCACATTCGCCCTCGGGTCTGATACAGGCGGATCTATACGGCAGCCCGCATCGTTTTGCGGAGTTGTAGGATTGAAACCGACCTACGGGGCGGTTTCCCGATATGGTTTGATGGCGATGGCTTCTTCACTGGACCAAATAGGACCGTTTGCGAAAACGGTTGCAGATTGCAAAACCGTTTTTGACATAATAAAAGGAAAGGATACTTTCGATTCGACCAGCGTTGACATTAATCTAAAATCTGAAATTTTAAATCTTAAATCTTTAAAGATCGGCGTTCCCAAAGAATATTTTATAAAAGGAATGGATCCAGAAGTTGAACGGCTTGTGAGGGAAGCGATAAAAAAAATTGAAAACACGGGAGCAAAAATAGAAGAAATCAGTTTGCCGCATACGGAATATGCATTGGCAACCTATTATATAATTATGCCGGCCGAAGTTTCCGCCAATTTGGCGAGATACGACGGGATAAAATACGGGTTATCCAAAAGCGGCGGCAAGGATCTGCTGGATGTTTACTTGCAGAGCAGGGAAGAAGGATTCGGCAAGGAAGCCAGAAGGAGGATAATGCTGGGAACCTACACTTTATCAGCCGGATATTACGATGCCTATTATCTGAGGGCTCAAAAGGTCAGGACATTGATAAAAAACGACTTCGAGGATGTTTTCAAAAAAGTTGATGCCATTTTTACGCCCGTATCTCCGACTACGGCATTCAAAATAGGCGAAAAAGTAGAAGATCCGTTAACGATGTATCTGTCCGATATTTTCACCGTTTCGGTGAATCTGGCGGGTTTACCTGCAATTTCCATACCTTGTGGTAAAATAAATAAATTGCCGGTCGGTTTGCAAATTATCGGCAAGCCCTTCGAGGAACAGAAAATTTTGGAAATCGGAGAAATTATCGAAAAACAATTGAAATAAATATGCCGACAGATATAAACGATATAATCCAATATTTGAGTCCGATTATTTCAACCATTTACAGATGGTTGCCCGTATTAAGGATTGTCTTTTTGGCGATCTCCGTATTTCTTTTTGGGTTTATAATTTTCGCTTTGCTTAATACAACCTGGCTGAATAAATTATATCTGTGGGATGCGAAGGAATTTCTTACCAAACAGCCCTATACGGTCAAAAAACTTTTTAAACAATGGCAGAAAATAAAAGTCCGGTTGGAGACAGGTATGGAAACGGAATATAAGCTGGCCGTTATTGAAGCGGACTCTCTCACTGATGATATTTTAAAGAGGATGGGATTTTTTGGAGAAACGCTGGGAGAAAGATTGGAAAAGGTGACAACAGCTATTCTCCCCGATATTGCCGAATTGGCGGAAGCGCATAAAATCCGCAATAATATAGTCCGTGACCCCGACTACAGGTTATCAGCGGACGAAACAAAGAAAGTAATCGGTTCGTACGAAAAAGCCTTGGTCGAATTGCAGGCGCTGTAACGGATTATTGAAATCGGGAGGAAAACGTGTTAAACTGTAGGCACCGCGCATCGCGGGGTAGAGAACGGGTTATCTCGCGACTCTCATAAGGTCGAGAAGTGGGTTCAAGTCCCACCCCCGCAACAATCTGACTTCTCCGCCTAATAGGCGCTAAAAAGCCTCAGACCAGGCCGGCATAGCTCAGTGGTAGAGCAATGGCATCATAAGCCAGTGGTCGAGGGTCCGAATCCCCCTGCCGGCATAAAGAAAACGAGGACTCATGGTGTAGCCTGGTCTAACACGCCTCCCTGTCACGGAGGAGATCGGGGGTTCAAATCCCCCTGGGTCCGCAACATAAAATATCCTTTTTGGATGTTTTTTGTTTTTGTTGGAAAATTAATAAAAATAAAAACCCCGGTCTCGAACCGGGGCTTCACGCATTTATGATTGCGTGTTAGTTGATGTTAAGCTCCTCCTTCAGGAGGCGTTTCACTTCGGCAACGGGATCGGCCGCGCCGAAAATCTGTCGGCCCATCACGAGCTTGCTGGCGCCATTGTTTCTGGCATTGACCGGAGTATCTACCCTCCCTTGGTCGTTTGGATCAACACCAGGCGAACGGATTCCCGGAGTCGCGAGTTCCTTGTCGGGATAAAGGCGCTTGAGTTCTGACACCTCTTCCGCAGAACAGACGAAACCATGGACGCCGGCGCGATTGGCAATCTCCGCCAGCTTCAGGACTTCTTCCATCGGGCGGCGTGTATAAATTTCCTCACAGGTGCCTTCCTTGAGCGAGGTCAGTACGGTAACTGCGAGAACCTTTGTCGGAGTGTCTTTGAGTAACTCGACCGCTGCCTTTGCCATCTCCTCCCCACCCGATGCATGGATGGTTGCGGCCCATGGTGGGTTGGGAAGCAAGTGTTTGATGATATTCTCCACAGTGTTCTTGATGTCATGGCATTTGAGGTCTGCCATGACCCGGCCGTACACCTGCAGGTTCGGGATGAGGTCCTTGATCCCCTCGTTTAGGAGGAGGTCGTTAGCCTTCAGGATACATCCTGAAGTTCTCAACTGGTCGATCACCGGCAGGATTTCCTCCCAGCTCTTTCCGTCCAGAGCGACTATGAGGGGATTTTTCTGTTCCACCTCGGCATCGCACCGCAACATGAGCCCGCTCGTAATGAGATATTTGCGGATGTCATGAAGAGTTAAACCGGGCCAGATGCCTACCTTGATGCCCATTTCCTGGAACTTCTTTTTCCATCCCTGTTGCCGGTCAACCAGCACGATGTGGGGCAGAACTTGGAGTCCCATGGAAACGCACTTTAGGTATGGCGCTAGTTTGGAGGCGCCGTCGGTTATGACGTCATCGATTATGCACACGCTTTCATCGAATCTTGCCTCGCCGATGACGTCTGCTTTGGCCACCCTTCCTTCTTTCGGTTTCTCCCGAAGGGTAACGTAGGGGATGCCCGTTTTGACGGATATGAGGCCAGCAAAACAGCTGACCGCATCGGGCACTTCCGCGAACCGGTCGGGGCCGAGGCGCCGCAGTGCGTTGGCATATGTCTCCGCTAAGAAATCTAGCGCCTTTGGGTAGTTTCTGGCGTCTCTCAGATTAATATAAATATCTGTCTTCCCGCCACTCTTAAGCGGCAGGCTCCGGGCGTTGTCGGACTTGATCAAACCGTAATGGAGGAGCTCCTCTATTACAGAGATCTGTTCCCATTTAGTCAGCCAGGGTTGTCCAGAAATGTCCATCATCTTTCTCCCTCCCTTTTTAGATTTTGAGCCAATAAAATCTTATAAATTTACCTCCTTTTATTTATTGAATTTTCGGCTTGCTGACCCCAATATGCCACAAAATTTAAAAAAAATCAAGAGGCACTTTTGGCTGGCTATTAGAGTTTTCCACATATTTTGGGGTTGATTTCAGCTTAAAATTAAGGTAAAATGATAGAATATGGCGGTCAAATTTAATCTGAAAATACTGAAAAATCAGATCAAAAAAGGGATAGATAGCGCAAAAGACGAGAAAGAACTGAATGATATTCTAAAGGAATATATGGGTAAAAAAGGGCATCTGACCCTTATTTTGCGTTCTTTAGAGAGATTGCCTAAAGCAAAAAGAGCAAAAATAGGCAAAGAAGCAAATGAACTGAAAAATTATTTTCGGGTTCAGTTTGAAGAAAAAGCCGGGAAAGTCAAAGAAAAAATGCATAATGAAGCGGATGCGAAAGAGTGGATTGATATAACCGTGCCAGGGAAGAAACCGGCTCTCGGCCATTTAAATCCTTTGACGTTGGCAAAAATGGAAGTGGAGGAAATTTTCCAGTCAATGGGGTTTTCTGTTGTACAAGGTCCCGACATCGAAACCGAATGGTATAATTTCGATGCTTTGAATATTCCCAAAGATCATCCCGCAAGAGACCAATGGGACACTTTTTGGCTGAAAACCGATAATAACCCGCAACTGCTGCTTAGAACGCACACAAGCCCCGTCCAGGCGCGCTACATGGAAAAAAACAATCCGCCCTTGAGGATAATCGTTCCGGGAGACGTTTTCAGGCATGAAGCCACCGACGCCTCGCACGAATTCCAGCTTTATCAGGTGGAAGGATTGATGGTGGATAAGGGAATTTCCGCCGCAAATTTCAAGGCGATTGTGGAAGAATTCTTTAAAAGATTTTTCAAAAAAGAGACAAAAATAAGATTAAGGCCTGATTTTTTCCCTTTTACGGAACCTTCCTTTGACGTCAGCATAAGTTGCCTGGTTTGCGGAGGAAAGGGTTGCCCAGTTTGCAAACAAACCGGTTGGGTGGAAGTTGCCGGCGCCGGAATGGTTCACCCGAACGTTTTCAAAAATTCAGGGCTGAATCCCAAAGAATGGCAGGGATGGGCATTCGGTTTCGGTTTGGAAAGATTGACTATGATGAAATATAAAATAGATGATATCAGATTGTTCCGTTCCGGAGATTTAAGATTTTTAAATCAATTCTGATGAAATTTTCATATAACTGGTTACAATCTTTTTTCACAAAAAAATTGCCTATACCCGAAGAACTGGCAAAAGTTTTAACGTTACATTTCGCGGAAGTTGAAGATGTAAAAAAAGAAGGAAACGATTCCGTCCTGGATATCGATGTCAGGCCTAACAGGGCCGGCGATTGCTTATCTCATATTGGCATTGCGCGGGAAATATCAGCGATATTGAATTACAAATTAAAAATTCCGGATTCCAAATTTATTGAAGATAAAAAGCTTAAAGCAAGAGATTTTGTAAGCGTAAGATTTGAAGGTAAGGGTCCCTGTGCAAGATATACGGCAAGGGTCGTCAGCGGATTGGAAGTGGGTCCTTCGCCGGAATGGATTCAGGAAAGGCTGCGAGTCTGCGGTTTGAGGCCGATTAACAACGTCGTTGATATAGCAAACTACGTTATGCTTGAAACGGGTCAACCTCTGCATGCCTTTGATAATGAGAAAATAGAGGGCAGGGGAATAGTGGTGAGATTCGCAAAAAACGGGGAAAGAATCGTAACTCTGGACGAAAACAAATATGATCTGGATGATGAAATATTAGTGATTGCCGACAGTAAAAAACCGATGGCGATAGCGGGTATTAAAGGCGGAAAAATTCCCGAAGTGGATAAAAATACGAAAACGATAGTCATAGAGTCGGCAAATTTCAATTCTCAGGTTATCAGAAGGGCTTCAGGGAAAATAAATTTAAAAACGGATGCTTCTTTGAGATTTGAGCATGGGATAGACCCGAACATGGCGGAATCTGCGATAAACAGGGCGGCATATCTGATTAAAAAAATTGCCGGCGGGAGAGTAACAGGAGGATTAATCGATATTTACCCGAAAAAAATTTTCCCGAAGTTTATAAAACTGGATTTGGCATATGCAAAAAGTCTTTTAGGAGTGGAAATTCCCACGGAAAAGATAAAAACTATTCTCGAAAATCTTGATTTCGAAATCAGAAACAGAAAATTAAAGAATCCGAAATTTTTGGACATCAAAGTCCCGACCCGCAGGATTGACGTTTCAATACCGGAAGACCTGATCGAAGAAATCGGAAGAATTTACGGTTATGGAAAAATTACCGCCGTTTTCCCCAGAACCTCTCTTATCCCTCCGAAAAGGAACTTGGATATTTTCTGGGAGGATGCAGTGAAGAATATTCTGAAAGAAATCGGTTTCACGGAGGTTTACAATTATTGTTTCATATCGGATGCGGATAAAGACATATTCGGTAACGGGAAACTGATTGAAATTGAAAATCCTTTGAGTGTCGACCAAAAATATCTGAGGCCGAGCTTGGTACCGAATTTATTGAAAGCCGTCCAAAAAAACGAAAAGAATTCGGGGAAAATTAAAATTTTCGAACTCGGGAAAACTTTTAAAAAAGAAGGAAGCGATTTTAAAGAGAAAAGAATGCTTACCCTTGCGGTTTTGGGAGAAGAATTTTACGGGTTAAAAGGCGTTGCTGATGCATTGTTGGAGAAGCTTGGCATAGGAAATGTCTGGTATGATTCGTTCAAGCCGACTCCCGAGGAAACCAAATTATCGATGTGGCATTCAAAAAAGTGCGCGGAAGTCAAAATCGACGATAAGGAAATCGGCTTTCTTGGAGAAATTTCCCCAAGAGTTCTCGGAGATCTGAAAATTTCCAGAACAACCGTGCTGGATATTGATTTCGATTTATTGTGCAAACATTGTTCGGAAGAGCATGAATACCGGCCGATTTCCAAATTTCCGGCCGCAGTGCGCGATATTTCAATCCTGGTTCCAAAAGACGTATTGGTTGAGGAAGTTTTAAATAAAATCGAAAAAGCCGGAGGAAACACCATACGCGACATAGATCTTTTCGATATTTATGAAGGTAATGAACTCCCCGGGCAGAAGAAAAATCTGGCTTTCCATATAATCTATCAGGCAGAAGACAGAACGCTGTCTTCGGTCGAAATAGACGAGATACAAAATAAAATAATAAAAGCTTTGGAAAAGATGTCGGAATGGCAGGTAAGAAAATAAGAAATCATATTATTATTCAACATGACAAAAGAAAACAAACCAGAATCAAACTATACGGCAAAAGATATTTATGTTTTGGAAGGGCTTGATCCGGTCAGGAAACGGCCGGCAATGTATATAGGTTCTACGGGACCGGACGGTCTTCATCATTTGGTTTGGGAAGTGGTTGATAATTCGCTTGATGAAGCGATGGCCGGCTTCGCAAAAAACATTGAAGTTGCTTTGCTTGTGCATGACAGAGTGAGAACAAGCGATGACGGAAGGGGAATTCCCGTTGATATACATAAGCAAACGAAAAAATCCGCCCTGGAAACAGTTATTACCACTTTGCATGCGGGTGGAAAATTCGGCGGAGAGGCCTATAAAGTTTCAGGAGGTTTGCACGGAGTCGGAATTTCGGTGGTCTGTGCACTATCTACATGGATGAGGGCGGAAGTTTGCCGGGACGGATTTCTGCACGCGCAGGAATATTCAAAAGGAAAAGTGAAAACACCCGTCAGAAAAGAAGGAAAATGCAAAAAAACCGGAACGACAATAATCTTTGAACCCGATGTGGAAATTTTCAAAGAAATAAAGTTTGAATCGAAAAGAATAATCAACCATCTGAGGCAACAGGCCTATCTTACGAAAGGAGTCAGGATCAACATTATCGACAGCAGAGAAAAACCGGAAAAAACATACACATTTTATTTTGAAGGAGGTCTCGCTTCATATGTGAAGTATCTTATAAAAGGAAGCGTTCCAAGGCATCCGAATCTGTTTTACGTTTCTGGAGAATACGGCGGAATTTTGGTTGAAGCCGGTTTCCAATATACCGAAGAATTCGAAACCTATGAAGAAAGTTTCGCAAATAACATCTGGACGCAAGAAGGAGGCACTCACCTTACCGGTTTCAGGACTGCGATAACAAGAACATTCAACGATTATGCAAGGAAAAACAGTCTTCTCAAAGAAGATGAAGAGAATTTAAGCGGAGAAGATATAAGGGAAGGACTGACCGGAGTCGTTTCGGTGAAAATACAGGAACCTCAATTCGAGGGCCAGACAAAAGCAAAACTCGGCAATGCCGAGGCAAAAGTATCAGTAGAAAACGTGGTCTCCGATGCTTTGGCGGATTTTCTCGAGAGAAACCCGCAGGATGCGAGAGCTATCATCGAAAAATGCATTTTGTCACAAAAGGCGAGGAAAGCTGCAAAAGTTGCAAAGGAAACGGTTTTAAGAAAGGGAATTCTCGATGGGTTGGCTTTACCCGGAAAATTGGCGGATTGCACCTCGCGAAAACCAGAAGAATGTGAATTATTTATAGTAGAAGGTGAATCGGCTGGTGGTTCAAGCCGCCAGGCGAGAGACAGACATTTTCAGGCCATTTTGCCCTTAAGAGGGAAAATACTGAATGTGGAAAGAGCGCGCCTCGATAAAATTTTGGAATCAAAAGAAATTAAATCTTTGATCATAGCTTTGGGCATGGCTATTGCGGATGATTTTGATATTGAAAAAGCCAGATACCATAAAATAGTTATAATGTGTGATGCCGATTCGGATGGAAACCACATAAGGACTTTGCTTTTGACCTTCTTTTACCGGCACTTCAGGCCTATAATCGAGAGGGGATATTTGTATATCGCCCAGCCGCCTCTTTACAGAATCCAGTCGGGAAAAGACATAAAATACGCATATTCAGAGGAACAGAAGAATGAAGTGGTAAAATCCCTTAAAAAAGCAATCGGTATAAATATCCAAAGATATAAGGGTTTGGGAGAAATGAACGCTGAACAACTCTGGGAGACGACAATGGATCCAAAAAACAGGGTTTTGTTGCAGGTTGCCATTGATAATACAAAAGAGGCCGACAGAACCTTCGATATTTTGATGGGCGACGAGGTTTTACCGAGAAAAAAATTCATCCAGACGTACGCAAAGAAAGTGAGAAATCTGGACATATAAGAGATTTGACATTTTTACCGTCTTCGGTTACCATAAAAGTGTGGCCGAAAGGCCGTTTTTTAAAACGCAAAATTTATTACCATGGGAATTTTTACAAAAATTACAACATTTTTTAAGGAGGTCGCAATAGAAATGAAAAAGGTTAACTGGCCCACCCGCCAGGAAACGATAAAATACACCTTGATAGTTCTGGGTATTTCGGTAGGAGTGGCCATTTATCTCGGTGGCCTCGATTTTCTGTTTACTACGATATTAAACAGGTTTGTATTTTAACCATGCCAAGACAAATTCTTCCACAAGAAAGAAATTGGTACGTACTCCACACGTATTCGGGTTATGAAGATGCTGTTGCCAAAAATTTGAAACAGCGTATTGAATCGTTGGGAATGGAAGATAAGATTTTCAACGTCATTGTGCCAAAGGAAAAAAAGATTAAAATAAAGGACGGAAAGAGAAGAGTGACCGAAGAAAAGGTTTATCCGGGATATGTATTGGTGGAAATGGTAGTTACCGATGATTCCTGGTATGTCGTCAGAAATACTCCGAATGTAACCGGATTTGTCGGAGCGGGTACCACTCCTGTACCGGTTTCAAAAGAAGAAATAGACAATCTGAAAAAGAGAATGGGGGTTGAAGAACCGCAATATAAGATAGAAGTTGAAGTCGGAGATTTGGTAAAAATTGTCGACGGCCCTTTCAAGGATTTCGACGGAAAAGTTTCCGAAGTCGATGCCGAAAGGGGAAAAGTGAAAGTGTTGGTCAATATGTTCGGTCGAGATACTCCAGTCGAATTGGATTCGTTACAAATTAAGAAAGTTTAATTACTAATCACTATGGCTAAAAAGATAAAAGCGGTACTTAAATTGCATATTCCTGCTTCACAAGCTACTCCCGCGCCTCCCGTAGGACCGGCTTTGGCTCAGCACGGATTAAACATTATGGAATTCTGCCAGAAATTCAATGCCGCTACAAAAGATCTGGTTGGCTTTAAAATTCCCGTTGAAATCATCGTTTACGAAAACAGGACATATGATTTTGTTTTGCATCAGCCGCCTGCGTCAGAACTATTGAAAAAAGCTTTAGGAATCGAAAAGGGTTCAGGCGAACCCAATAAGACCAAAGTCGCCAAGATCACGAAAGCTCAGCTTCGCGAAATTGCTGAAAAGAAAATGCAGGATCTGAATGCAAACGATATTGAAGCTGCGATGAAGATTATCGAAGGAACTGCTAAAAACATGGGAATTACTGTTGAGTAATTCCTGTTTTTTATATGGCACAAAGACCATCAAAAGACGAATATTATCTCAATATTTCGAGACAAATCGGTTTAAGATCAACCTGTTTTAGAAATAAAGGGGGCGCGCTTATTGTTCGCGAAGATCAGATTGTTGCCACCGGTTATATCGGCGCTCCGAGGAAGACAAAAGACTGTTTGGAAAGAGGTGAATGCTTAAGAGACAGATTAAAAATTCCTCACGGGAAAAGGTACGAGATGTGTCGTTCGGTGCATGCCGAAATGAATGCGATAGTCAACGCAGCCAGAGCTGGAGTAAGTCTTCTCGGCGCGGATATTTACATTTCCTTTGAAAATCCTAAAGATGGTACTCCTAGAGACAGTTTTCCGTGCTTTATATGCAAAAAATTAATCATCAATTGCGGAATAAACAGGGTAGTTTGTTCTACCGCAGAAGATAAAATGATAACCTTTCGGGTGTCTGATTGGGTTAAAGATTGGCAGGAAAAGGATCTCGTGGACGATGAACATCAATTCGGCACAGATTTAAATCTCAAGGAAGGACTCAAGGAATAACATGCAAAATAAAATTGTTTGCGTTGTGGGTATGGCGGGTTCGGGAAAGAGCATAGTGTCTGATGAGCTGGTTAAAACCGGCTTTTTATATTTAAGATTCGGTCAGATCACACTTGATAAAATCAAAGAAGATGGACTTGAAGTAAATGAGGTTAATGAAAAAAAAGTGAGGGAGGATTTTAGAAAACAGTTTGGAATGGGGGCTTTTGCAATTTTGAACATTCCTAAAATTGAAGAATTGCTAAAAAAGACAAATGTGGCAGTTGACGGACTTTACAGCTGGTCGGAATACAGAATCCTAAAGGAGAAATACGGCGATTCGATGTATGTTGTGGCAGTGTATGCTCCGCCGAAAATGAGGTATGATAGATTAGAAAATCGGAGTGCCGAAAATGACAATAATAACCGTTTCCGGCCGTTCACAAGAAAAGAAGCAAAGAATAGAGATTACGCAGAGATCGAAAACATAGAGAAGGGGGGACCGATCGCGATGGCGGATTTCACCATAATGAATACCGGTACGACAGATGAACTTAAAAAAGAGATTAATAAATTTTTAACGCTTATTGGATAAACACCATGCAAAAAAACACATATCCCGGGAAATTCATAGTTTTTGAAGGTTTGGACGGTTCGGGGCAGAGCACGCAGGCAGGAAAATTAGTTGATTTTTTGAACGAACCGAAACAAAAATTAAAATTCGGGCATACCGGTGCTCATCTTACAAAAGAGCCTACTTCATACTTGATAGGAGGTCTCCTCAGAAGCCAATTGAGTGGAGATTGGAAATCTTCGCAGGAATGTCTCCAATTGCTTTTTTCAGCCGATAGAGCACATCATTTGGAGAAAGAAATTATTCCCTTGCTTGAAAGAGGAGTAACTGTTGTTTGCGATCGTTATTTTTTTTCAACAATGGCTTACGGTTCTTTGGATATAAAAGATAAAAAATGGTTGGTAGATTTGAATAGAAATTTTCTGTATCCCGATATAACTTTTTTATTAAAAGTTTCTCCGAAAGTCTGTATAGAAAGAATTAATAAAACTCGTTACGGAGTAACTTTATTTGAGAAAGAGCAATCATTAGCGAAGGTATGGCAGAATTTTATTGTTCTACCAAAGAAATTCAAAAACATCCATGTTATTAATGGAGAAAAATCAGTTGACAAAGTTTTTGAAGACATACGGAAGATTATAAATGGGAAATTAGTATAATGGCGAAAATCTTCGTTTACGATGAATTTGCACCCGAGGACATTGCGATGATGCAGGCTCTTTATTCGAGGAGCCCAAAAAGCGTTACAGAGCATGTTGAACAGGTAAAACAGACTGGCTCGGGCAAGTTCATGGAACGGTTTTATGTCGGTTACGGACATGCGAGCATTGCCGATTGCGGAAGTACCACCATTTTTATCGAAGGAATCAGCATTTTGGGGGATAAAGCAATCCAGGATTGGCCTTTTTACAGCGGACAGGAAACAAGCACCCGGTATGTTGATATGGCCAAAAGACCGATTGTCGATCCGATAGGCACGGGAGCATCGAAAAAGATACTCGATAAATGGATGGCATTCTACGCGGAAAATCTGCCCTTGATGGAAAGATTTTTAACAGGAAAGTACCCCAAAAAAGAATCCGACGATGAAAATGTTTACAAAAAAGCAATCAAAGCAAGAGCATTTGACATTTTGAGGGCATTTTTGCCAGCAGGAATCACAACACAACTTAGCTGGCACACAAATCTGAGGCAGGCTTGGGACAAGCTTTCCATTTTAAGGTATCACCCGTTAGATGAGGTCAGAACGACTGCAGAAAGCATCCTTGCAAAATTAAAAGAAAAGTATCCGCATAGTTTCAGCCATCGTCCGACGGAAGAGCAGGAGAGTTACAGGGAATATGCCGGCAAGAATTACTTTTTATTCAATCCGCCGAAAGAAGAGGTGGTTGAATTTTCTTTAAAAACAGACATTAAGAAGGAAGAGTTGGAGAAATATAAGGATATAACAGAGAACAGACCCCCAAGGACGGGTCTCCCCATCTTCCTTTTCGAGTTGGGAATCTTGACCTTTGATCTTATTTTAGATTACGGCTCTTTCAGAGATTTGCACAGACACAGAAATGGGATTTGTCGGGTTCCGCTTTTGAGAACGGATATAGGGTTCAATCCCTGGTATCTGGAAGAATTGCCGGCCGATATAAAAGAAAAAGCTCTAAAACTTATAGAAGAACAGAAAGAGACAATCACGAAATTAAATGCGCCTCCGGAGATTTTGCAATATTATATCGCTCTCGGGTTCAATGTGCCATGCCACATTACTTACGGTTTGCCCGCGACCGTTTATGTCGTAGAATTGAGATGCGGGAAAATGGTACACCCGACTTTGAGAAAAATTGCGTTCAAGATGAGAGAGGCCTTGCTTGATAGATTTCCGAATCTTAAAATGAATTGCGACCTGGAACCCAGCGAATGGGACGTTTCAAGGGGTCTTCAGGATATAATAAAGAAATAAATATGGAAATTTCAAAATTAATCGACCAGACATTTTTAAAAGCTGATGCGACAGATGAAGAGATAAAAAAGGTTTGCGAAGAGACGGCGAAATACGGATTCCGCGGGCTTTGTGTTTTACCCCAGCACACGAAATTGGCCAAAGAGTTGCTGAGGAATTCCGGAGTCAAAGTCACGACTCTGATTGATGAGCCGACTGGTGCGAGTTTGCATGAAAGAAGAATAGAAATGGTAAGAAAGGCGAAAGAGGACGGTTCCGATGAAGTTGATGTTGTTATGAAGATCGACATTTTCAAAAACGGAAAATACGGTGAGGTTTTGGCCGATCTCAAGGAAATTACACCGATTCTTCCCACGAAAGTGATCATTGGTTCCGGTTATCTTACCGACGAAGAGATTAAGAAAGCATCTGAAACAGTAAAGGAATCCGGAGCAATTTGCGTAAAGACCGCTACCGTGAATGATCCTTTGGATCATTCGGAATTGGATGAAAAGACGAAACATGTGAGAATAATGCGGGAATCAGCACCAGGATTATTGATAAAAGCGGCAGGTTCAATAAGAACTTTAGCTGATTTAAAACAGATATTTGAAGCCGGAGCTGATATCATCGGAACCAGTTCCGGTGTTGAAATCGTAAATGAAGCAACCGGTGCCGGGATAACAACTGACGAGGAGTGGAGGAAAATAGAGTAGGGCGCTCAGGTAATGTTTTCCAAGGATATACAATAATTTTCCCAGCGTGAAAATTTTGTTCATTTCTCGGCTCGCTGTTTGTAACCATGCCAGCTCGCCTGCGAAGTGCTCCTTGCAAAGCATTGCCCTCGCTTTGGGAGAAAAATAAAATAAATAAAATGCCTTATAAACCAACAATCGGGCTGGAAATTCACATAGAGCTGAATACCAAAACGAAGATGTTCTGCGGTTCTTTGAACAACCCGGAAGAAAGACGTCCCAACGTCAATGTTTGCCCCGTCTGTATGGGCCATCCGGGAACTTTGCCCGTCATAAACGAAGAAGCGGTCAAAAAGACAATCAAAACTGGCCTTGCTCTAAACTGCCAAATTCCCGAATATTCCAAGTTTGACAGGAAAAATTATTTTTATCCCGACCTGCCGAAGGGCTATCAGATTTCACAGTACGATATGCCTCTTTGCAAGGAAGGATATCTGGAAATTACCGGAAGAAAAATCAGAATAACGCGCGTTCATCTGGAAGAAGATACCGGAAGGTTGATACATCCCGAGGGAGCCGGTTATTCCCTGGTTGATTTTAACAGGGCAGGAATTCCGTTGATGGAACTTGTAACCGAGCCGGATATCGGTTCTGGCCAGGAAGCCAAAGATTTCGCCGAAGAACTACATCGAATTTTACATTACCTTGAAGTTTCCGATGCTGATATGGAAAAAGGCGAAATGCGAGTAGAAGTAAACATTTCTCTTTCAAAAAATGAGAAACTGGGGACAAAAGTTGAAATCAAAAACTTGAATTCATTCCGTTCAGTTGAGAGGGGAATTGATTTTGAAACCAAAAGGCAAGCCGAATTGCTAGAGAAGGGAGAAAAAATCATTCAGGAAACCCGGGGTTGGGATGACGTAAAGGGAATCACTTACAGCCAGCGGGAAAAAGAAGAAGCCCACGATTACAGATATTTTCCCGAACCGGATCTCCCTCCGCTTCATTTTGTTCCAGAATACATTACAAAAATACGTGCCGAAGTTTCGGAATTGCCTCAGCAAAAACGGGCAAGATTCAAAAGGGAATTTGAATTGGATGAGAAAACGATTGAAATTTTTGTCCAAAATAAACACCTTGGAGAGTATTTCGAAAAAGTCATCAGTGAGTTTGGACCCAACCTCTCGCACGAGAAAATTATGGATCTCATAAAGCTTGCGTCAAATTACCTGATTTCCGACCTGCTCGGATTGCTGAAAGGAGAGCCAATATCCGGGAATTTCCCGATAACTCCTGAAAACTTCGCACAGTTTATAGGTCTTATTTGCGATGAAAAAATATCCAGTAAACTGGCAAAGCAAATCTTGCCTGAAATGTTTACAACAGGTGCCGATCCCAACCATATTATAGAAGAAAAAGGGTTGGAACAGATAACCGATAAATTGGAGATTGAAAACATAATAAGAGAGATAATCGCAAAAAATCCCAAAGTTGTTGAGGACTACAAAAGAGGAAAAGAAAACTCTGTGCAGTTTCTTATAGGTCAGATAATGGCCCAAACGAATGGTAAAGCCAATCCCCAAATAGCCAGGGGAACATTGCTGGAAGAATTGACAAAACTGAAATAATCTCGTATAATATTAAACTATAACGTTCATTCATAAGGAGGCGGGGAAAATGGTTACGAGAGGATTTTTCGGCTCGCATTTGTGTCGTCTCGCTGGAAACAGATTGCCGCTTCCGAGTAAATATCGTTCAGCATTCGGAGGGAAAGCGTTTATCGGGTTGAGCCCTGATAAATGTTTGGTTCTGTTTCCTGACTTTCCCGGAAAATTTCCGGGGACGATTACAGTGCAGGAAATTTCTGTGTGTAGCGGCAGTTTGATTACTCTGTCAAGGATCACAACTGCCAAAGAGGTGGTAGTTGCAGGTTGCGGGGATTATCTTGAGATCTGGGACAGTTTTAAAAGGTGGGAAAAAGAAAAAAAGAAAGCACAGAGGTTTTTGTTTAAATTGTTGAAGACAAAGGAGGATAGCGCATGGATGTTATTCTTGAGGAACTTCGCAAGAAATTTCCTCCGTTTAATAGCAATTGGTCTGGGGAAATAAAAAGGCGATGGCGGGAGTCGCGTAAACTTCTGAATTCTCGCCTTCGGGCAAGCAAAAAGCGCGGATAGTCGATGACTGTCCGCGCTATTAATTTAGAAAAGGCTTAATCAGTTTCTCTGTTTCTATGTAGTT
Source organism: Patescibacteria group bacterium (assembly GCA_043804755.1). Lineage (GTDB taxonomy): Bacteria > Patescibacteriota > Minisyncoccia > Minisyncoccales > JAQTPW01 > JAZDIT01. The sequence goes on from JAZDIT010000044.1 coordinate 55,340, forward strand.
TTTTATCCAGTGTATGCGTTTGTCTCTTTTGAACCATGTCATCTGGCGTTTTGAGAAATGTCTAATTTTCTTTTGAAGGAGTTCAACCATTTCCTTATAACTTATTTTTTTCTGCAGATATAGGGCGATATATCGGTATTCCAAGCCAAATTCTTCCAATCTTTTCCAGGAAATTCCCGATTTGCGGAGTTTTTTTATTTCCGAAACCATTCCCGACTTCAATCTTCTTAGAAGGCGTTTGCGGATTAATTTTTTAAGTTCATCAGGTTCTTTTTTAACGCCAATCAATAAAACGGGATAGGGGAGCGGTTTTCCTTTTAAAACAGGTATAGGTTTTTTAGTTTTTCTGACTATTTCAATCGCCCTTATCAGTCTTCGTGGATTATTTTTATCAATGTTTCTTGCCCTTTTTGGGTCTAGTTCTTTCAAAATATCGTAAAGTTCTTTTACCGATTTTTTTTCAAGTTTTTTTCTTAGTTCCCAGTCAGGAATAACTTCAGGAATTATCGTTCCGTCTATCAGCGACTGTATATAGAATCCGGTTCCGCCGCAGATAATCGGAATTTTTTTCTTGGTGAAAATTTTATTCAGAGCTTTTTCCGCCAATTCCCTGTATTCCGTAACGGTGAATCTTTTTTTGGGACTGGAAACATCCAAAAGATAATGGGGAATATTCCGCATTTCTTTTTTAGTCACCTTGCCAGTCCCGATATCCATTCCTCTGTAAACCTGTCTGGAATCGGCCGAAATCACTTCTCCATCGAATTTTTTCGCAAGTTTTACGGCTAGGTCGGATTTGCCCGAAGCAGTGGGGCCCAAAACAACAATTATTTTTCTATTTATTTTTGGTTTTTTCATTTATCAATTTGTTTAGGATTTTCCACCTCCTTATTTTTTCCATTGAAGAGATGTTATCTTTCATTTTCGAAACCGCGGTTTCCGGACGCGGAGAGTATTTATTCACAAACGCAATGTCAAACTTCAAATCTTTCGCGAACTTTCTTGTATTCTCGAATTGCAGCCGTGTTTCACCCGGAAATCCGACGATGAAATCGGTGGCCAGATTAACATCCGGGATTTTTTTCCTTATTTTTTCGATTAGTTTTTTATATTCCCTTGCAGTATAAGTGCGGTTCATCAATTTTAAAATTTTATCGTCTCCCGACTGTACTGGAATGTACAGATATTTTGATATTTTTTTATTTCCGGCAATCGTGTTGATAAGCTTATCCGAAAAATCTTTCGGGTTAGAAGACAGAAAATGAATTGAGAAGTCTCCGGTAATATCGCTTACTTTCTTGAGCAGTTTTGCGAAATTAATGTTTCCCGCTTTATAATCATTAACATTCTGTCCGAGAAGACATATCTCTTTGTAGCCATTTTTAACCGCTCGTTTTGCTTCCCTGATGATTTCTTCTGAAGGACGGCAGGACAGACTGCCTCTTGTTTGCGGAACGACGCAATATGTGCAGGAATTTTTGCATCCGTAGGAAATCGGGATCAAAGCTCTTTTATCGTTCCTGCAAGGAGAAGTGTCGGAATACTTTTTATTGTCGATAAAGAGATCAAATTTATCTTTAAGTTTTTTCAGGTCTTGTTTTAAAACACAGCCAGCCAGCGCTATTTTGAGTTTTGGATTTTTATCTTTAAGTTCTTGAAAGTTTTTGACAACGCCATAAATCCTGTCTACGGCAGATTGCCTTACCGAGCACATATTTACCACCAAAAAATCCGCTTCGATGATATCCAGGGCGGGTTTATATTTTTTTCTTTCCAAATCCGCCGCGATTCTCTCCGAGTCCGATTTATTCATCTGACAGCCGTAGGTAAGGATAAAGTATTTCATCTTTTACATATTAAAATAGAAAAACAGCTCCTTTGGGCTGTTTTCCTTATTTTCAATTAATGAATCTCCTCTTTCTTTTCCTTTATGAAATATCTCCATTGTTCCAAAAGTTCTACGAAAATCTGGAAAGGCAGGTCTATGAGGGCGATTACGAATACCAGAGCAGTGTTATACTTGTTCCATTGTCCGGAAAGCCATTTACCCAGTCTTATGAAGGGGAGCGAAATCCAGTCAATCAAGAATCCGAGAAATCCACCCTTTTCTTCCTCAATAGATAATTCTTTCGCTCTTTCTTTTATTTTTGTACCGGCAAAGAAAATGAGCGAAAAAAACAGGACAAATATTATTCTTGATGGCCAACTGAAGTCTAATTTTCCAAGCCCCCACCAGATCAGACAGAATGTCAGGAAAAAAGTTGCGGAATAAAGTATGAAAATTGTGCCCTCCATTATGGCATTTTTTATGTAAGCGGAATGTATCGGATAAACGTCTTTTTTCTCGGTTTCGTAAACAACCTTCATCGTTTCCATAATGACTTTTTCCAGATTGCTTTTCCTGGGAGGTGTGATGCTCAGAACTAAAATAAGCATCAGAAGCGGGGGAATCGCGACATTCAGCCCCATGGCCTGCCAGCTGAATTGGTGGAGTATTTTTGTGTCGATGGGCCATTCAATCAGAAGGGCCAGAAGCATTTTTGTAATGAAAATGGAAATCGTGCTGTAGGCCGCCGCACGCGACACCCTGGATTTCTGCTGCCGTAATCTCAACTGGTAAAATTCCCTTATTTTGGTTTCAAGAATTTCAGGATTACTCAAATTCTCATAGGCTCTGGTCGGGTCGTTTGATAAAATGTCGCTTAAAATCAAGTAAGGAGTGTCGTATTTTTCGCAGACTCTGTAAAATTTTTCAGAAAGCGGATGACGAAGCTGTTTCGAAATATCATCCCAGATAGAATAGACGTTTTTTGTCACTTCATCCAGTACGCTTTTGTTGGATTCTTCCAAAAGGAGGTTCCATTGCGGGAATCTTCTTTTCAGCAGATGATAAACGACGATTGGGGCATCCAGCTTGAAAAGAGCCTTATGGACGGCGATATAAATTTGGATGTTTTTTTCTTCATCGGACAGGCCGTCTATAAGCTTAATTTTCTCCTTCATCAGATCCGACATATACTCTATCATTATTCTTTCTTCCCTTGACGGATCAAGTATTTCTTCCACTTCGCATGCCGCAATCGTGGACATCCAGTCCTGAAGCCGGACTCTGCTTTTCCCTCCTTCCGGATGGCTGTTTTCGATTATGAATATATATTTGTCCAGTACTTTCTGGACGGTGCCTATTTTCGATTCGGGTATTTTGTCGTTCGGGAAATGGCCCCCTCTTATCAATTCGAGCACGAACGGCTGGGCCTCGATTTTTTGCCCCACTCTCAGAAATAATTTTCTTTTGAGAATTCTTTCTATGGCACCTCTCCTGAGAAGGTGTTCTTCGCGCCAGTCTATTACGCCCCTGATTTTTTCGTAAAAAGCGGCAACCTGGCTGGCAACTTCATCGACGTGTATCGTAGCGACGCCCTCTTTTTTCTGGAGGGAATCGTACCAGGCTTTGTGCTGCTGCAGCAATTTTTGCGTTTGTTGGGATAATTCTGTCATATAATTTATTTTTTCTCCGTTACCTCCATTTTAATCCTTTCTAAGAATTTAGTTAATTTCAATACTTCAATTTCTTTTTTGCCTCTCGACCTTACTGCAACCGACTTTGCTTTCACTTCCTTGTCGCCGACAACCAGCAGGTAGGGAATTTTCTGCATTTCCCCGTTTCTTATTCTTTTGGAAACCGTGTCATTGTCATTGCTCAGCTCACAACGGATGTCAGCTTCTACAAGGGTTTTGACCACCTGTTCCGCATATTTATTATGGGTTTCGGAAATCGGAATTACGCAGGCCTGTATCGGGCTTATCCAAAGAGGAAATGCACCGCCGAAATGCTCGGTGAGAATTCCTATAAACCTTTCAAGGGAGCCGTATATTACTCTGTGGATTACAACGGGAGTTTTCTCTTTTCCGTCTTTGTCTATGAAAGTGAGTTTGAAATTTTTCGGTATCTGAAAATCAAGCTGAATTGTTCCCAACTGCCATTCCCGTCCCAGCGAATCTTTCATCAGAATGTCGATCTTCGGTCCGTAAAAAGCTCCGTCTCCTTCTAACACCACGAAAGGTTTTTTACTGCCCTTTAGGATTTCTTTCAGTTCTTTTTCCGCCTTATCCCAGGTGCTCACATCACCCATGAATTTTTCAGGTCTTGTACCAAATCTGAAAGAATATTCAAGGTTGAATATAGAATAAAACTTTTCGGCTATTTCAAATATTTTTTCATACTCTTCTTTTATCTGGTCTTCGGAGATGAAAATATGGGCATCGTCTTGGGTAAATTCCCGTACCCTGAGCAATCCGTTAAGAGTGCCGGAACGTTCATAACGGTGCAGGATATCGCAGTCGGACAGGCGGAGAGGAAGTTCACGATAACTTCTGCTTTTGCTTCCGAAAACAATCATCGCATTCGGGCAATTCATAGGCTTCAATCCATATATTTCGCTTTCTTCCGTTTCACAAAGAAACATTTCTTCGCGATAATGATCCCAATGGCCCGACGTTATATACAGCTCTTTTTTATTCAAAAGGGGACTTCTTATTTCTTTGTAGCCGTATTTTATATGTTCCTTTCTCCAAAAATCCAGAAGTTGATTCAGCAGAATAATGCCTTTGGGCAGCCAGTAAGCCATTCCGGGCGCGGTTTCGTGAAACATAAACAAATCCAGTTGCGGACCCAGCTTCCGGTGGTCTCTTTTTTCGGTTTCTTCCTGCAATTTCAGATAATCCTCGAGTTCTTTTTTAGTTTCGAAGGCCAAGCCGTAAATTCTGGTCAGCATCTGGTTTTTTTCCGAGCCTCTCCAATAAGCTCCAGCCAGTTTGAGCAGTTTGAAGGCATCTGTCGGAATTTCTTTCGTTGACTCCACATGTGGTCCGGCGCAGAGGTCTATGAATCCGACGGCTCCCGAAGGAAGAATGGTTTCATAAATAGTGATATTTCCTTCCAATTCATTTACAAGTTCTATTTTATAAGGCTGGCTGGCAAATATTTTTTCCGCTTCGGACTTTGATACACATTTTTTAACGAATTTTATATCTTGCCCTATCAATTCCCGCATTTCCCTTTCTATTATCGGAAGATCCTCCAAGGTTATGGGGTTTTTCAATCCAAAATCGTAATAAAAGCCGTTTTCTATCGCAGGCCCTATCCCGAATTTTACATCTGGATACAGTTTCTGGACGGCAAAAGCCATGATGTGCGATAACGAATGGCGAGTTGTTTCCTGTTTCATAAAATTATTTAAAATCTCTTTTGAATTTATTTTTTAGATAGGTGCAGACTCCTTCGCAATCTTTAATTTTTTCGCAAATGCTGCAACACCTCGGCAGCACGCATTTTCTGTGGCGTTGGATCTGTCTTTGCACATTTTCCATAATTGTTTTTCGCATTTTTCAGCGGAAAAGATATATTCTTTTAAAGTTGCCATATCTTTCTCAGCTCGGCGGAATTGGATACAGAGAATTTCAAATCCCCCCGTTCGTAAAATTTCCATTCCTTCTTTTCCAGTGCGAATTTGAATAACGACAGACCTTCTTCCCTGAAATTTTGTTCCGTGCTGTTTCCCTCAAAATATTCTATCGAGTATTCGTCTCCGCTTCCTTCGTAAGATTGCTTGCCGTAATTTTTCATTAAGTCATAGGCGTCTTTCTCGAAGTCTGTAAATTCGGCGGTATAGCCCACGGGAGTTATGGAGTCCTTTCTGGCCAAACCGCAGCATCCTATCCGTGTATTTTTGAATTCTACTCTTCGTAATACAATCATATTCTAAGCTTCCAAAACTTCTTCAATCGTTTCACAGATGACCTTTATGGTTCCGTCGCGCGAATCTGTGCGTCCGGAAATGAATACTATCTTATTTTCCTGGAAAACCGCCGGATTCCTTTCTATTACGCTGGGAAAAACCACTATCTCTATTTTATCATTCAAATCCTCAAGATTCACGAATAACATCGGTTTTCCGTTTTTTGTGATTATTTTCTTGAAAGAGGAAATAATACCTCCCACTTTGACATTTTTATTTTTCGCGCCTGATTTCACTTTGGAAATCGGAGAAACTTTTTTTTCAAAAATCTGTCTGAAATTTTCCAGCGGGTTGCTCGTGACAAAAAGCCCCAATAATTCCTTTTCCCAGGCCAACTTTTCGCGTTCGGTTGCGGGAGCGGCAGGCGATAATTGGAAATTGTGGCTTTGCTTTTGCTGTTCTCCGAGGGATTCAAACAGGCCCTTTTGCCCGTTCAGCTTGTTTTTTTGGGTTTCTCTGGCTATTTCAAGCAGTCTTTCAAGATTGGATAAAAGCAGATTTCTTTCGGCTAATCTATCAAAAGCCCCGGCTTTTATCAAGCTTTCAAGCGATTTCTTATTCAGGTCTTTGGAGTTTACCCTGTTTACGAAATCCTCAATTGACGGAAAGGGGCCGTTGGCTTTTCTCTCGCTGGTAATCGCCTCAACCACATTCGTGCCCACATTTTTAACGGCTGTCAATCCGAAACGAATCTGATTCTGGCCGGGCACCACGGTAAAGTTTGCCAAGCTTTCGTTAACATCGGGAGGCAGAACTTCGACTCCCATTTTTTTGCTTTCACCGATGAGAAACCCGATTCTTTCCACGTCGGTTCTTTCCGAAGTCAGAAGAGAGCCCATAAATTCAACAGGAAAATGAGTTTTTAGGTATGCCGTCTGATAAGCTATCAGCGCGTAAGCCGTAGCATGAGACCTGTTGAAGGAGTAGCTGGCGAACGGTTCTATCCAGTGCCAAATTTTTTTTGCTATATCTTCCCTGACGCCGTTATTTTTAGCTCCCATTATGAATTTTTCTTTCTGATCGGCCATCAGTTTTTTTATTTTCTTTCCGATGGCTTTTCTTAAAACGTCCGCTTCCCCCAGCGTGAAACCGCACAGTTCTCTGGCAATTTTCATGACCTGTTCCTGGTAGACTATGATTCCGTAAGTCGATTCAAGAATGGGTTTCAGTTTCGGATGCAGATATTCCACAATTTTCTTCTTGTTCTTTCCCGCCACGTAATCGGGTATCAAAGCCATAGGACCGGGTCTGTACAGGGCGCACATCACGATTATATCTTCCAAATCGGTGGGTTTTAACTGCTTCAAATACATCTGCATGCCTTCCGATTCAAGTTGGAACACTCCTATGGTATTTCCTTTTTGGAGGTTGCGGTAAGTTTCCTTGTCGTCAAGCGGGATCTTTTCCAGATCTATTTTTTTATTCTGTACTACGTAAATTCTGGCAAGGGTGTCTTCGATGATCGTCAGGTTCTTCAGCCCCAGCAGATCCATTTTCAAAAGTCCCAGATCTTCGATGGAATGCATTTCGTACTGGGTTACGATGTTGAGATCGTCTTGGGTGGGGTGCTGGAGAGGGACGATATTGTCCAGTGAATCGGCGGAAATCACTACTCCGCAGGCGTGCGTTGAAGCATGTCTTGCGACCCCTTCAAGCTTTTTTGCAAAATCAACCAATTTCTTGGCTTTAGGATCTTCCAGATATTCCTGCCTGAATTCTTTTATGCTCGCAAGCGATTGTTCGAGAGTGAAGCCGAAGGGTATTAATTTTGCGATTCTGTCGCAATAGCTGTAAGGGTAGGCGAGAGCCCTTCCCACATCCCTTATCACGGCTCTTGCCGCCATTGTTCCGAAGGTGATGATTTGGGCGACGTGGTCTTTGCCGTATTTTTCCGAAATATAATTTAGAACCTCGTTTCTTCTCCTGTCGGTGAAATCCAGATCAATATCGGGCATGGAAATTCTTTCGGGATTCAGAAATCTCTCAAAGAGAAGGTCGTACTTGATCGGGTCGATATTTGTGATTCCCAAGACATAAGATACTATTGACCCTCCGGCCGATCCTCTGCCCGGGCCCACGACTACGCGGTTTTGTTTTGCCCAGTTTACGAAATCCTGGACGATCAGGAAGTAGCCGGCAAATCCCGTTTTTTCGATTACAGACAATTCATATTCCAAACGTTCAATAACTTCCTTGGATTTTTCCGGATATTTGTTTTCTAATCTCTGGTAGCAGAGTTCCTTCAGGTACTCTTCAGCTGTTTTTCCTTCCGGCAGCGACGGATATTTAGGCAATTTTGTTTTGCCCAGTTCGAATTCAAAATTGCACATGTCCGCGATTTTCTGCGTGTTCTCCAGCGCTTCAGGAGAGTCCTTGAACGCTTCCGACATTTCGTCGGGGCTTTTTAGCGAGAAATCTTCCCCCTTCATCGTCAGCCTTTCGGGGTCGTTCGGATCGGCACCGGTATTAATCAGCATCAGGATATCCTGGGCTTCGGCATCTTCGGGTTTCAGATAATGGGAGTCGCATGTCGCAACCAGCGGGATGCCGGTTTTTTTTGACATCGCAATCAGGGCATCGTTTATGATTTTTTGCGAAGGTGTATTCGGATGATTCTGGATTTCCAGATAAAAACTGTCTGTACCGAACATCTTCTGATATTTCAAAGCAAGCTCTTCGGCTTCCTTTAATTTCTTTGACAGAATCAACTGGGGTATTTCTCCCTGAAGGCAGGCGGAAAGAGCCACTAAACCTCCGCTGTGTTTCTCAAGAAGTTCGTGGTCTACCCGCGGCTTATAATAAAAACCCTCGAGGTGTGCTCGAGTAGTAAGTTTGACTAAATTTCTGTAACCTTCGGCATCCTTTGCCAAAAGGATCAGATGATATCTT
>JAZDIT010000045.1:0-6572 GCA_043804755.1 Patescibacteria group bacterium
AAATTATTAAAGAAGTACAAATTGTGAAAAGTTAAAAGCCGAAGCGCCGTCAGCTCGGCGGCATGGAACAGATGGGAAATGTAAGCCCTGGTATAATTTCGGCAAACAGAGCAGCCGCATTTTTTATCCAGAGGATTTTTGTCTTTCAAAAATATTTTCTTTCCCATATCCAGTTCTCCTGAATTTGTAAAAGCAACTCCTCTTCTTGCATAATGTGTCGGGGTGATGCAGTCAAAAGTGTCTATGCCCTCTTTTATGATTTTGGGAATGTCGTCCAGGTGGCCGATGCCAAGAAGATGCCGCGGCTTTTCCGGCGGCAATTCATCCACCACCCTCCTCAGCATCTGCGCCATTTTGTTCTTGTCGTCGCCGAATTCTCCGCCTATGCCGAAACCCTCAAATGGAAGAGATCCGATGAATTTTGCGCTCTCTTTCCTCAAATCTCTAAACTTTCCGCCCTGGACTATCCCGTAAAGCGCCTGCCTGCCGGCAGGCAGGCCTGTCTGCTTTTTTACATCAAGGCAGATTTCCGCCCACTTATGAGTTATATCCATCGATTTTTTCGTATATTCATGATTTGCCGCGGGAGAGGTGCATTCGTCAAAGGCAAAGATAATGTCTGCCCCAAGCTTCTCCTGGATTCTGATGGATTCTTTCGGGCCCAGGAACGTTTTCCTGCCGTCGAGATAAGAGCTGAAATAAACTCCCTTTTCCGTAATTTTAAGAAGTTTGGGCTGTTGCCCTTTTTTCACTTCATAGAACCTGTTTTGCTTGCTTTTTAATATTTTCCCGGTCCCCAGATCCCTGCCGAATCCCAAACTGAAAACCTGGAATCCTCCGGAATCCGTCATCAGGGGTTTTTGCCAATTCATAAACCTATGCAGGCTGCCGAATTTTTTAACGACGTTCTCACCGGGCCTCAAATGCAGATGATAGGTATTGCAGATAAGCATCTGAGAGCCTGTCTGCAAAACTTCTTCGGAAGTAAGGGTTTTTATCGATGCCTGAGTGGCGACCGGAACCAAACACGGCGTCTCGACGACGCCATGTGAAGTTTTCAACAGTCCCAAACGCGCCCTGCTTTTTTTAGATTTTTTGACTATTTTAAACTCCATTTCTTTTCTAACTTTCTTACTTCTTTTTCATCAATTCCGAAGTGGTGAGCGATTTCGTGCCAGACAACGCTTTTTACCAGTTTTTTTATTTCTTCGGGGGTTTGGGCAAACCTTTTTATCGAATCCCGAAAAATGGTGATTTTATCCGGCAAATGATTCCCGAAACCCTTGCCCCACGCGGTTTCAGGCACTCCTTCATAAAGGCCCAGCAAAGTCCTCCCGTATCTTATGCCGGTTTTTCTCAATTGTTCCCGCGCCGGAGTTTCATCCACGGTAATCGCAACGTTTTCCATTTTCTGGCGGATTTCTTCGGGCAGATCCTGTATCGCCTGATTCACCAAATTTTCAAATTCGTTTTCCAACATAATCTAATTATATACGGTATTTTATAAAACGAGAAAGCACGGATGATATTACACCATCCGTGCCTGTGGAGGATTCTTTTTGAAGAAATCTTTTGCGTACTCATCCGCTTCTTCCTTTATTTGTTTGCTCGGGGGGTACGCAGTAGGGGGAACCATTAGCTGAATATTCTCAACCCATCCGGAATTGTGAAACATGTATACGAAAACAATCCCGAAGATTGAGAACCCAACTTGTCCGCCCTTAGATCTTTCCACGTCCAGAGTAAAAGTATGCATTAGTCCTCCTTTACGGGGACAGCTAAGCTGTCCTAACAATATTTGTATTTATAACATTTATATAGAAAAAGTCAAGTTATTTCCTCTCAACTTCCACCCATCTGTATTTCCTGAACTGGTCTTTCTTGAAAACGGACCTGAATCCCTCTCTTTTGAAAACTTTCCTTATTTTTTCTTTTTGGAGCGGGTCGAATTCCAAGAATATTTTTCCGCTGGGATTGAGATATTTTTTCACCTGGTCGAAAAATCTTTCTATAGCAATCATTCCATCCGCTCCGGCAAACAACGCAGTATGGGGCTCTTTTTTGAGAACCTCTTTTTGCACTTCGGAAATCCTTTCCAAAGCCACGTATGGCGGATTGGCGAAAATGAAATCGTATCTGTTATTCTTCAGTTTCTCGAACATATCGGATTTATAAACTCTGCATTTATTTTTCGGCACCCTGTTAAATTTTATATTAATTTTTATCTGTTCTATCGCATCTTTCGAGATATCCACGAAATCGGCCCTTCGGACTGTCTCCGGACAAGCTTTCAAAATGGCGATTCCTATGCACCCCGTGCCGGCGAATATATCGAGTATTCTTAAATCTTTCATCTTAAATCCCGAATCTTTTAATGCTTTGCCAACCCAAAACTCGGTTTCCGGTCTGGGCCGGAAAATCTTCTTTGAAACGTCGATTTTACAATTTAAGAATTTCATTTTATCGTTTAAGGTAATTGTGCGCTTTTTTGGCTCATTTTGCAAAAAAACTCCGAACTTTAACAGCTCGGAGTTATTTAACTACTTTTATTCCGTGTTCTATGACGGATATCTCGCACTCCGTCATAAATCCGACGAACTCTCCATCTATCTCGCATGGGAGCGGCTTTGGGGAAACTATCTTCAGAGAAGTTACGGAAGACATCTGCACACCGGGCATTTTCACATGCATTCCGAAAATAGCGAGGAAAACCGTGAGTAACGCCTTCGCTTTCCCCATATTTCCGATTATACAGATGTTCATTTTCCCGTCCGCCACGTTGGCTCCCGGAGCTATTTTGAAAAAGCCTCCGTAAGTTTCGCCGTTTACGACAGCTATCTGAACCATCTTTTCCTTGCGGCTGATTCCGTTTCCTGTCAGCTCTACTTCATAAACGTCGAACCCCTGCCTTATCTTTTGGATCGCGGCAAACAAATAACCGAGGGCGGGAAAGGATTTGCACTTCTTTTTGTACTCCGGGGAGATCTCTACCACTCCGGCATCAAAACCGAAGCTTGCCACGTTCAAAAAATATCTTTCTCCCCCCGACCACTTTATCCTGCCGATGTCCACAGGGACGGAATGCTGACCTAATTCGAACGCACAGAGTGCAGTTTCGAGATTCTTCGGCACGCCGACATTTTTGGCGAAGTTATTTCCGGTGCCGCAAGGCAATATTCCCACGTCCGGCAATTCTGCCAAAGATCTTGCCCCTGCGATCATCCCGTTTACCATCCAGTTGCCGGTACCGTCTCCGCCGGCAAAACATATCCTCTTTATTCCTTCCTCGACGGCCCGTTTCCCGCAGTCGAAAGCCGATTGTGAGTTTTCAGTCAGGAAGACGAATCCCTCACCGTTTCCTCCGTACATCTCCCGTATTCTGTTTTCGTATTTCCTGCCCAACCCCCTGCCCGATACCGGATTTATGATATATCTGACGGACAACTCTCTCACCTCCTCTTATACCTTTCTATATATTCAAGAATATATTCATATATTCTGTTGTTAAGGAAAGTTAAATTTCGTATTCGATTTCGAACGAATCGAACCCTCCTTCGTATTTTTCAAATCCGACTTCCAATTTTTTAACATCGGCCAATAAAGGCCCTCCTTTCACCCATTCTACCATTTTCCTGACGTTTTCTTTTTCACCTTCGAAAACCGCTTCCAGTCTTCCGTCTTTCAGGTTTTTTACCCAGCCGCGAACTTCGAGTTTCTCCGCTTTCCTCTTCATACCATCCCTGAAAAAAACTCCCTGAACCCTTCCGGAAACCAAAACATGCGCCCTGATTTTTTCTCCCATAATTTATCTTAGTGAATTTATATTCGGTATTATGAAAGACAAAACCAGCCAGATGGCTAAAAGCAAAAGAAAAATAAAAAATAATATGTCAAAAATTTTTCCCATGCGCTTAAAAAACGAAAAATTGAATTAATCCACCAAGAATAAATATCGAGATGAGAAGGTAAATGAGGAAAGGATGGATGTTCATGCGATATTCCGGTTCCCTGTCGCATTTTTTCTTTGCGCACCTGTACATCAGAAGGATTATCACGCCGTCAATCACGCCGACAACGGTTCCTACAAATCCTATCGTACCTATGAAGCCGCGGAAGCCCACAAGAAACAAAACAAGGGGTAAAGAACAAGTGATAAGAGCGGCCATCGGTTTTGAAAATTTGAAATCGTAGACCAGGGTATTGCGCAGGGAAACCCCCGTTATCAGGAAAGAATCTGCCAGAGTTATTATGGCGGCCAGTGCTCCAAAAAACACGATTTTGTTTCCCAAAAAGGGCACCAATCCCCACAGCGCTTCGGGAGAAGTCCCTTTTCCGCTTACTCCCAAAACGACAAAGGAGAAAAAAGCATAGAGTAAAACGGAGGAAATGGAGCCGAAAATCAGCACTTTTTTGAGGTTTTTCTTTTCCTCGTGGCCTTTCAAAACTTCCATCACTTCCGGAATTGCCATCCAGCCGACGACGGAAAACAAGATTATTCCGTAAGGCAAAAAAAGATTATCGGTATTGATAAGAGGAAAATTCTGGAAATCAACTTTTGGTGCGCCTAAAAGAAAAATAATGAAAATAATCGCAAAGAAAGCTATATTGGTGACTATTTCAACCGGAGCTATAAGTTTTATGCCATGGAATATGAAAAAAGAAAGAGAGGCAAGAAAAACCAGAGTGAAAGAAAGCGTCGATATATTGCTGAACGGGGCGGGGAAAGACGAAAAAATGATTTTCAGGAAATCTCCCGCCAAAATTGAAAAAGCCAGAAGGGAACCGACGGAGCCTATGAATATCGATATCGTTATCAGAACTTTGCTCCATTTGCCCAGATATTTCTGGGTATATCCGACAAGACGGTATTTCCCGTCAGTTCTCAAAATAACTTCTCCGAAAAAAAGATGGACTAATAATACTGCCCCTCCCAAAATCAGGAGATAAAAAAATCCGGGTATTACCCCGCTTTTCGATATGGCGTAGGGAATTCCGAAAATCCCCGCTCCAACAATCGTCCCCAATAGAATCGCCACAGAAGAAATGTAATTTTTTTTCATTTCTTTTCAAATAAAATATCTAACGAAAATGACAGCTTAAAAGCTGAAAAGAATCCCGCTTGGAATCTGCCGCAATCAGATGATCAGACTTTAAAAACTTTATATCCTTCGTGCGCCTTTTGAATCGCTTTCAATCCGACCGACGATCCCTTCTTGGCTTCGTTAACCTTCTCGTGTTCGTATTCCATTGAATCCACCGGCTGCGTGAAATCCGCTTTTCCGCCGACTATCCTGATATTATCTCCTACTTTCAGCGTATCGGTTAAATCTATAACCGCCACTCCGATGTTCCCGAAATAATGGCTTACTGTCCCTATTAATTTGCCTTCTTCAGGGCTAGATGCCATATTAGTTTATCGAAAAATAAAATTTATAAAAAATCGACCTTTTACTTGTTGTGATTATTATTCTTTTTATCGCTCCTTATAAGTTTGATCAGTTTTTGGACCAGTTTTGCCGGATCCCGGTCGTAAACAACGGGAGCCCCTTTCCGGTGAGGCCTTTTCAACAAATTTTTGATGAGGTCCGCCGTGCCTCCCGAACCCTCCAAAACACCTATAGGTTTTCCGTCTTCGTAGGCGATTGTAAATTCATTCAGTGTACCCATTCTTCCGCAAATTAGTATTACACCGTCGGCGGCGCGGGTCATCAGGAGATTCCTTCCTGAGTAATCGAAACCCGTATACACCATAACATCATAAGAAGACAATGGAAGATGATAACTTTTAATGTGGGCCAATTCCGAAGCGGCCGGTGAAAAACCGATGCTGATGCCCCCCATCTCTTTTACTCCCAAAGATGCGAAATCCGGGCAGCCGGTGGTAGCACCACTGACTAAAATGCAACCCTGAAGGGCAATCTGCCTTCCGATTTCTTTTGAGATTTCCTTGATATTCTTGCCACAACCTGTAAGTTTTGAAGCACCCGAAACGGCAATTTTGTATTTTGTATTCATTTTTGATTCTATTTTTCTTTCCTTAAAACAACTTCACATATTTTATTTTACCCTGCACACGCTTAAAAATCAATCCTGATTGCGAATAATTATCTGGTCCTAAAAAGCAAAAAAGAGGCCATTTCTGCCTCTTTTTTGTTGAGGGGGAGTAGGCTCAACGAAATCGGTCAAATTTTTGCGCAAACTGACATTGGACTATGCCAGGTAAATTACTCTGATCTCCTCCGTTGATTCCTACTGTCCTTTGAGAATAAATCTCTCACCCCCTCAATAGCAATATTACCGATAGAAAAATTTGTGTCAAGTCGCGAAATTATTTGTGTCCCCAAAAGGAGTCGAACCTTTATTTCAGCCTTCGGAGGGCTACGCTCTATCCATTGAGCTATGGGGACGTATTCTATTTCTAAACGCAGTGAAAAAACAAGGTTCTTCGCAAAGCGAAGGTTCTTATTTTCCCACCACCAGATAAGTATTCCGACGATTACCCTTTTCGTTTTTTACCACTCCAATTTCTTTTACCTTGAACCCTGTCTTTTTGGCTAAATCTATCAATTCTT
>JAZDIT010000046.1:0-11321 GCA_043804755.1 Patescibacteria group bacterium
TTCGATAAAAGTAAGGATAATATCAGGATTCCCCGCACCATTACCTATAATGGTGATGTCGCCATCCCCATTTTTTTCAAAATGGGCCGCAAGAGAATCTAACCCGAATTTTTGCCTCACCCCTGAGGCCTTGGCTGTGATCTGAAGTATTGTGGGAAGCACCACCTTTTCGCTTTCCGTATTCGCACCTGTCTTCTTTGCCAAAGCATTTCCTCCAGTCTCAAAATTTTTTCCACGAATGAACCAAATATAAACTTACCACCTAACTCAAAACATTTCAAGCCCCCATCGGGGCTTGAAATGTTTTTGTTGAGCCGAAGAGAGGATTCGAACCGACGACTTTACCCCCACACCTTATAAATGAGCCGGGAAGAGGATTCGAACCTCCGACCTATTGTTTACGAAACAATTGCTCTACCACTGAGCTATCCCGGCATAAAAGGTGTGGGGGCTACGCCCCGCTTCGCGAAACAGTTGCTCTACCACTGAGCTACTTCGGCATAATAAATTTCCTATTCTAAATTTTGTATTTTTTGGAACAAAGATATTACCCTTTTCCCAACATTTATTTTGTCTAACAATAAATTTATCTCTATCTCTGAGGGTGCTTCAATTTCTATCGATGATCCGATTTTTTCAATATCTTCAACAAAAATTCGCATTTTGTCCAAATCATATTGACTTCCAATTCTTGAAACTTCAAGAAGATATTCAAACTCAGGAAAATTCTTCTTAATGAATGCGACTCCCTCTTCTTTCGTTTCGAATTCTTGACGAAATGATTTACTTTCTGATGATTTAGAAATCAAAATAACTCCCTTTGTATCCCAATTATTTTTTGAATAAATTCTAAGTTTCAAAAAAATTTCTTTATCATTTCTATCAACAAAGAATTCATCTTTATACACATAATCTCCGCTAAAAACAGCTCCCAAACTTTCTATTACCGATTTTGCCTCTAGAACATCTGAAATTGTATACCTTTCTTCTATCATAATTTTAGCGGCACAAGAATCGGACTGGCGGCCCTTCCTTGGCCTACAAATTATTTAAGCGGGTAACGGGAATTGAACCCGTATCCTGTCCTTGGGAAGGACACGTTCTGCCGTTGAACCATACCCGCTTGCCTAGAAATTAAATTTCTCCCAAATTTTCTGCCAAAAACTTTTTTCTTCCGTATTTTCTTCTGTAGTGGTTGAAGGCATTTTTACAACAATGACATCTTCTCCGGGTTTTTTCAAATCAAGATTTTCTCTTGCCATCTGTTCCAGATATTCCTGGCTTTGGCTTTGGTCTATTCCTTCCTTCAGCTCGCTGTTTTTTTCCTGCAAATCCTGTATCTCTTTTTGCAAAGATTCTATCCTTTCGCTCAAGCTCGAACGCCTTTCTCTTATCCTCCAGTTCGTATAAACCAGGAACCCCGTGACGGCCAAAATCAATAAAACCATAACCGCAGTCCATAGTGGAGTTTGATTTTTCTTCCCCTTTTTTGCTAACATGGATTAATGAAGATTAAAGGAAAAACAATTTTCAAGGTAATCTGGATGATAGTGATAATTCTTGTCGCTTTGAGTACTGTCTTCCTTCTGGTTGCTCCGCTTTTTTAATTTAGCAAAATAAAACTGCGGCTTCAACTCTGAAACATTTCCAAAAATACTTTCTGGGGGATTCTTATATCTCCCTTTTCTTTTAGGTCTTTTTTGCCTTTTTTCTGCTGTTCGAGCAGTTTTCTTTTTCTTGTGAAGTCGCCGCCGTAAAGAGGAGCTGTAACATCCCTTCTTTTCGCTCCAATCGTCTCTCTGGCGATTATTTTTCCCGAAACGCTCGCTTGTATGGCTACGGCATAAAGCTGGGCTGGGAGGACATCCTTGAGCTTTTCGACAATTTTTTTGCCTTCATCATAAGCATCGTCATTTCGCACGATTTTTGAGAAGGCCTCTTCTTTTCTCCCTTCGATCAAGACGTCCAATTTAGCCAAATCGCCTACCTTATACCCCAAAACATCGTAATTCATCGAGGAAAAGCCTTGTGTGACGCTTTTCAGGTTATCATAAAAACCGACAACTATTTCCCGCAAGGGAACTTCAAAAATCAAAGCGACTTTCCCCGAAGTAAAATATTCGCTTTTTATGTAATTTCCATGAAGCCCCTTGGACAAATCCATCACCTGTCCAAGATAATTCTGCGGAGTTATTATTTCCAATTTCATCCACGGTTCCTGGATCTCTTTGATAAGATTGGGAGACGGCCAGTCGGAAGGAGAATAAATTAATGTTTCTTCGTTTTCATTATTTATAATTTTATAAACCACCGATGGGCGTGAAATAATCAAATCCAACCCGAACTCTCTGTGCAATCTTTCTGATACGATTTCGGCGTGGAGCGAACCCAAAAACCCGCAACGGAAACCGCGCCCCAGCGTTTCCTGGGATTCGAGTTCGTAAGTCAGAGAGGCATCTTTTAATTTCAATTTTCCCAATGCCTCTTTCAGCAAATCGAAATCTTCCGCGCTTTGGGGATACAAGCTGGCAAAAACCATGGGTTTCGGTTCTTTGTACCCCGGTAAAGGTTCTATATTTTCCGCCTTCGCTATTGTATCTCCGACTCTTATCTTTCCTGGCTCTTTAATTCCTGTAGCTATGTACCCGATTTCACCCGAACTCAGTCCTGAAACTTTTTTCAGTTCGGGTTTAAAATGGCCTGTTTCCTTTGCCTCACTTTGAGTTTTTACCTGCAGCAGAAAAAATTTTTCCCCGGATTTTATTTCTCCGTCAACCACTCTTACATATGCAATAACGCCTAAAAAAGAATCATATTTTGAACCGAAAATCAGGGACCGGAATGGCTTTTCGAGCTGCCCTTTCGGCGCGGAAACTTTTTCTATTACTACATCAAGAAGATTAGCGACATTCGTACCGTCTTTTGCGGAAACGAGATATATATCCTCCGGAGAAATGTTCAGCAAATAAGACAATTCTTCTTTCGTTTCCTCAATTCTCGCCTGCGGAGAATCTATTTTATTGATGGCGGGGATTATCACAAGATTCTGCTTTCTTGCCAGATCAAGATTGGCTATCGTCTGCGCCTGGATGCCTTTGGTCGCATCTACAAGCAGAATCGCGCCCTCGACTGCGGCCAAAGACCTGGAAACTTCATATGAAAAATCGACATGACCCGGAGTATCTATCAGGTTCAAAATATAACCCTTGTATTCCATTCTCACCGGCTGCATTTTTATCGTAATCCCCTTCTCTCTTTCCAAATCCATCGAATCCAGATACTGGGGTTTCATTTTTTCCTTGGAAATCGTACCGGTTAATTCCAAAAACCTGTCGGCTAAAGTCGACTTTCCGTGATCTATATGAGCAATGATACAAAAATTCCTGATATTTTTCATTTATTTTTCCGCTACCTCGGCGTTTTTTAAATTTATTTTCCGAAAAAGAAAAATGACAAGTAAAATGAATTGGAATATGCTGTCTATCGAAAAAGCCAGCGGCAGACCGATTACGGCGATATTATCCATTCCCTCAAGGGAAAATATTTTTACGATAGAATCATGGAAAACATTCGGAAACCCGAGCAACCAGACGAATCCGAAACTTAAACCGATGTTGAGAAACATCGCGGCAATAGCAATGATTGTCGGCGTTTTGGTATCCAAAAGCGCAAAGAATGCGCGGAAAACCAAAGGAATCAGACAGGAGGCAAAAATTCCAAGAGAAAACAAACCCAGGGAAACGGCCGATAAAACGGCATCATCTTCGTTGAATCTCCCCGTCTTCAAAATAATATCTACAATCTGATTTTTAAAAATGAAAATCAGAATACTTACGGGAACGATTATGTAAATTATTTTCTTAAATGTTTCTGAAAATTTCCCCATGAATTCATCCCTTCTCTGTGCGGCCCAGGATTGAGCCAATGCGGGAAAAGCAGCTACCGCAAAGGGAATACCCACCAAACCCAGAGGAAACTGCTGTAAATTATTCGAAAAAGTGAAAATCGAAAGAGCACCTGCAGGAAGTGATGATGCTATTGCCGTTACCACCATAAGATTTATCTGGGGAACGGCAACTCCAAAAGTCCTCGGGATCATCAGAGAAAAAACTTTTTTTATCTTAAGATCCCTGAAATTAAAATTCATTTTATAGGAAAATCCGGCCGAAATCGCGGAGGGAATCTGTATTATCATGTGCAGGAATGCGCCCAAAATCACTCCCAAGACCACTCCCGTAATCCCAAAAAGCGGTACCAAAAGAACAATTCCTAAAATTATTCCGACATTGTAAAAAATCGGCGCCAAACTGTAAACCAGAAACCTGTTAAAATATTGCAGAACTCCCGAAAAGATTGAAGAGATACCGAGGAAAATCGGGCTAAGAAAGAGAATTCTTGTCAGTAAGACGGTGAGAGAAATTTGCTGCTCGGTAAACCCGGGGGTGATTATTTTTACCAAAAATGGCGCGAAAATGCTGATTAAGAGAGAAGCAAAAAACAGGAAAAACAAAAAAACATTCAAGACGTTATTTACGAACGACCAAGCTTCATCTTTGTCTTTCAAAAAATATTCCGAAAACAGCGGCACGAATGCGACAATGACTCCCCCAGCTATTAAGATATTGTAAATGAAATCCGGGATACGGAAAGCGGCGAAATAAACATCAAGGTCGGATCCGGCTCCGAATGAGCTTGCCAAAAGCCGGTCGCGAAACAATCCCAAAAGACGGCTTATCAAAGAGGAAACTGACAGAATCCCTGCGGCAAAAGTTATGGTTTTAGCTTGTGAATTAAAAATTCTGCTGAACATGCGTTCTGTTTAACATAATATCATCCATTTTAGTATTTTGGAGCTTATTTTACAACTTAATAAACGCGCTTTTATCAAGAAATCATACTTGACAAAAGGGATAAAATTGATAAAATAATGCTGCCCTAGCAAGTTGGGTAATCGCCCGTAGCCAATAAAAATTGGCCGGGAGGAAAGTCCGAACACTCATTTCCCCCTGTGGGGGAACTAAAAAGATAGCGGTTAACAGCCGTCCACCGTAAGGTGCGAGGTGCGAACAGTGACGCCCTAGAACCCGAAAGGGTTCGGGCGCCCGTCCGCCATCAGGCGGAATAGGGCGAATCCAGAGAGTAATCTTTGGGGTGAAACGGTTAAATCCTTATCGGGTGCAAGAGTAAACCAAGAGTCCCGGTATTTATCTGGAACTTTTGTGAAAAGTAACTCGCATGACCCTGAGAGCAATCGAAGGGCAAGATAGATGATTACCTAAAACAGAATTCGGCTTACTTGCTTGCTGGGGCATCAAAGAACTCCGCTTTTGGCGGAGTTTTTGATTTAGAGAAGAGTTTGATTTTTTGCTGCGCCATCCAGGGCTTCGTTTACCAGCCTGTCGGCTTCTTTATTTCTTTCCCTTGGAATAAGAGTGAATTTAACTTTCTTGAAATCGAGTTTCAGATTCCAAATTTCTAAGAACAATTTTCCTATTTTCTGATCGAGAATTTTGTATTCCCCTTCTAATTGTTTTACGAGCAATTCGGAATCCGATTTGAGCAGTATCTCCGTACTGCCAGTCAGTTTCTTTCCAAAAAGCGCTTTGAATTTTTTCAAGGCAAAAATCACGGCCTGGTACTCGGATTCGTTGTTCGTACCTTCCCCTATCGCTTCGGAATATTTTTTGAATGCCTCATCCTTCTCGTTGCAGAATACGGTACCTATCGCGGAAGAGCCCGGATTACCTCTGGAGCCGCCATCGGTGTAGATTATTACCTTTTTCATTTCTTATTTTTCTTCAAATTTTTAATCAGACAACTTTTGAATTTACCCAGATTTTCGCTTTTTATCCTGAAACCGGAAGCTGCCGGATGTCCGCCGAAAGTTATCAGAAGTTTCTTGCACTTTTTCATCAAAGCGACGCTGTCTATCCCCTCGGGAGCCCTCACCGTTCCCTGGCTTTCCCCATTCATTATTTTATAAATAAAGGCCGGTTTTCCAAAATTCTGAACGGCGATGGATGCTATGATACTGATAAGCGAAATATCCCAATTACTGTCGCCTTCGAATATAATCGGTTCTTCTTTTCCGGAAATCCTTTTTTCCAGTTCGCTGGAAATTTCTTTTATCTTTTCTCTCCTTTGTTCATTTTTTTCCAAAAGACCTTTGATTATTTCTTTCGCCTCTTCAACCGAAGATACGGATAACAATCTGAATGACGCCGGCATCTGATTTTTAACGTCTCTGACGTTCAGAACCGAAATTATTTTCGAAATTTTCTGTTTTAACTCGTAATCGCTGAAAAACTCCGGTTCAAAAAAAACTTTTACCCCGGGCCGCCACGATTCTTCCAAAAACCTCAACCCCTCCGTTATGATAATTTCGTTATCGGCTTCCCTCGGCATCATGTCGGCAACGGTGGCTAAAGCCACAAGTTCAAGAAAGTTTTTCCTAACGCTTTCCGTCATCTTGTCTCCAAACATTATTTCCGCAAGCTTGAAAGTTATTCCGGCGTTGGCAAATCCCTTGAACGGATACCTGTCCCCTTTTTGTTTTGGATCGACGACGATATCGGCTTTGGGCACTCCGTCCAGAATTTCATGATGATCTATTATTATTACATTGAATCCCATTTTCTTTGCGTCTTTTACCTGCTGAAAATTTCCTATACCGAAATCCAGCGTCACGAGCAGCCCCGGCGAGAATTGCTTCAAATAGCTCAAACCCGTATCGCTCAAACCGTACCCTTCGGTTTCTCTGTCCGGGAAATAAACGGCGGTAACATTACCGCCCAAATTTTTTATGGTTTCCCGTAAAACTATGACGGAAACTACGCCGTCCAAATCGGCATCACCGTACAAAATGATTTTTTCCTTGTCTTTGACGGCTTTTTTTATTCTTTCCGCCGCCTTTCTCAGATTTTTAATTTCCATAGTTCCAATTTAATTGTTGAGCGCCTCTATCCCTGGCAATGTCCCTTCGCTCAAAAATGCCAAAGTCGCGCCTCCGCCCGTCGAAACATAACTGAATTTATCGAATATACCAAGTCCGTTTATAAACTCCACCGTATCTCCCCCGCCGACTATGGAAAATGAACCGCTTTCCGCAATGGCTTTCGCAATTTCTTTCGAACCGGAAACATATTTTTCATTTTCTATCATCCCGAGAGGACCAACCCAGAAAACGGTTTTTGCGCGGATTATTTTTTCTTTGAAAATTTCTACGGTTTTGGGCCCTATATCAAAAGTATCTATATCATCGACGGGATTTATGATTTTCTCAGGGCAGCTGAATCTGAATCTCTTTTCTTTTATTTCAACTTCTATCTTTCCCCCGGTCAGAACCCAATCCGCTATTTCGCAAAGTTTGTCCAAAAATTTCGCTTTTGTCTCAACCTTTTTTCCCCCGACTATCGCTACAAACGGCCTCTGCGGGTTTTTCAGCAATCGGCCGAGTACGTCGATTTCTTTTTCAAATATCAAACCCATTGCGGAAGGCAGAAATTCCGGCACCCCGACTATTGAGGCATGTGCCCTGTGAGAACACGAAAAAGCTTCGTTGACATAAATTTCGCCCGACTCCGCCAATTCTCTCGCAAAATTCTGATTGTTTTCCTCTTCTTCTTTATGAAACCGCAGATTTTCAAGCAATAAGATTTCTCCCGGCTGAATATTATTTACCCATTCTTTGGCCTCTTGACCTATACAATCGGGGGCTTTCGTTATCGAAAAATCGAGATATTCCATCAGTTTTCCCTGAACAGGATCAAGTCTAAGACCTTCAGCGGCTTTTCCTCCCGGATCGCCGAGATGACTCATTAAGATTATCTTGGCTTTCTTTTCTATCAGATAGCTTATTGTAGGAATAACCTGTTTTATGCGGAAATCATCTAAAATATTTCCCCTTTTATCCAGGGGAACATTGAAATCGCACCTCACTAAAACCCGTTTATTTTCAAAATCAAAATCCTTTAATGTTTTCATCTGTTTGGGATTGATTCTTTTTCAGCGATTCATCTAAAACTTTTTTCAATTCTTCCAGATTGACCTCCTTTCTTTTGGGTTTTTCCTTTACTTCAATATTTTTTTTGGACGGGGAAAAAGAAATCGGGGCGTTTTTTAAAGCTTCCTCAAGAGACACTGACGTGGATTTCTGTTCCGCAGGCGGCTGGCAGGAAGGCAATGGTGTTTTTGCAGTTGTTTCCGTCTTCCCTTTTACCTTTACTAAACATGGCTTGCAGTAAACCGGCCGCTTTCCGTCAGGCGGGAAAACAACTTTTGTCCACTTTCCGCATGCTGCGCACTGTGCGTCGTATAAAACAGTTGAGTTTTGGGCCGCCCGTGCGGGAGATTTCATTTCCTCGATCGTTCCTGTCCATTTTATTATTTTATCGTCAACAATTTTTCTCGGAGTGGCGTATCTTTCCCTGGAAACTTTGATTATGTTTTCCCTGTTCGTAACTTCGGGTTTCGGAAATGGAGGCAATGTTTGGGCTGAAAATGGCCTTTCCGCAATTCCGTTTACCATAAGTTTCAGATATATGTTGTATTTTGCCAGATTGACCAAATCGGTCGCCTCAAAATCCGGCATAAATTCTCTTTCCAGAAATTCGGCATCTTCCGCCCCCACCCTGAAACAGATAATGGTTCCTACGTTGCCGAATACCGCATCCCTAACCTTCGTGCTTCTTCCCCCCATCGGAGTCATTTCTTCAAGCTGTCCGAGATACTGATTTGCCAGAATCAGATCCAGACGATATTTTCTCGCTTCCGATAAAATATTTATGAAAGCGTCCGTAGCAAAGTTCTGGAATTCATCGACGTACAAATAGAAGTCTTCTCTCTTTTCTTCAAGAACATCCACTCTTGACATCGCCGCCAGCTGCAGTTTGGTAATCACCAAGGCTCCCAACAATCTCGAGTTGTCCTCGCCGATTCTTCCTTTGGAAATATTTGCAATCAGGATTTTCTTGTCATCCATTGCTTTCCTTATATCTATTGATGTTTTTACCTGTCCGACGATGTTGCGGATAAGCGGATTTGAAATGAACTGGCCGATCTTATTTTGTATTGCGGCAGTAGCTTCCGTCTCATATCTCTGAGTATATTTTGCATATTCCTGCACCCAGAATGATTTGATCATCGGATCTGTAACCCTGTCCACGACTTTCTTTCTGAAATCGGCGTCTGCCAGCATTCTGTTTATTCCGAGCAAAGTGGAACCCGGGTATTCCAAAAGGGCCAAAATGCTGTTGTTTAAAATATATTCCATTCTGGCCGACCAGACGTCGGGCCAGATTTTTTTGAAAACTCCCATCAATCCCGCGGCAACCAAATGCCGGTGTTCCGTATCCACTTTTTCCATGACGTTGAACGCGATCGGATAATCTATGTCCGCAGGATTGAAATAAATGACATCGTTGACTCTGTCCGAAGGGATGAAGTCCAAAATGGCTTCCGCAGTTTCTCCGTGAGGATCAACAAAACACATGCCGTTTCCCGCCTGGATATCCTGGATAGCCATATTTTCAATCAAATTGGTTTTGCCCATGCCGGTCTTTCCGACAACATAAACATGCCGGCGCCTGTCGTCGATTTTTACTCCGAATTTTTTCCTTTGATTTCTGAAGGTGGTTTCTCCAAAAAAATTTATTTCTGAGTTTTCTAACATTTTAGTAAAACGAAGGAACAAGGCTCTGCGAAATAATTTACCTCGATTTTTATGCCAGCCATAATTTTGAGCCTCTAGGCGAGAAATTATCCCTAGAGGTATAATTTCTTAACTTTAAAGTATATTTTATTCATTTAATAAATCCGGGGCCGGACCTTTTTTAGCCTCAACTCTGGAAACTCCAGGCACCGGCGCCACGATCCAAGACGGAAAGTGGAATAAAGACGCGACCTCTTCGGTATTTAACATAAAAGTCCCGCCAAACCTGGGATAATAAGGCGTCCATCTGTTTATGTAATTTCTGAAAAGTTTTCTCCTCCTTAAATAATACCTGCGACCGAGCAGTATGTTCCAGGGCAAAAACCAGTGCTTGTGGATTTTTGTCAGAGTTTTGCTATTAGGAAGCAGCGCATTTAAGTTGGCTGTTTCGTATTGGGAAAAATAAGAAAAGGCTAATCTGAAATTTTGTTTAAACCATACGTCTTTTTTCCCCAAATAAATAAATCTTGCCTGGCTTCTGAATATCTGTTTGGACATTTTAAGTTCAATGGCCGTGACAATGTCTTTTTCGCCCGGAGTCAGCCTCATCTCCGGAGGAAAAGCTTCTACTTTTTTTTCTTCCTCTTCCTCTGCCCCCGGAATTTTTCCTGTAAATAAAAGATCTGCCGCTTCCTGGGCCATGGATTTTTGAGGTGGCTTTTCTTCACGCTTTGCTAATTTATTCCTTAATGCCTCCCCGTCTTTTAACCATTTTGGCACCGGCTGGCCTTCTTCATTAGCTACCGGCTCTACGCCAAACTGAATCCAAAGTTGCTCTCAGGGTTTTATTTTGGCCGCTGCCTCCAGAAGGCTGGCCAAAGGATCAACTCTTTTCTCCTCCAGCGCCTCTGACTCTGTTTCAAAACTTTTGTAAGTTTTAATCGGATACCAGTCCTCTTTGCGCATTAATTTATAATCTGCGCCAAAAAGATCCCAGTCTCTATTGGGAATGTCCGAGGGAACAAATTTTGCATAGTCTTTAGCCTGGGTAATTTCGGCTTCAGGAAATTGGGCATAAACAGCCGACTCAACAGCATCTCTGTAAGCAGAGTGGGGTCTGATATAGAAATGAATTTCTCCGCCTAAAGAAACAATTTCCAGCCAAAGAGTGGTCTGAATCTGGCCGTCTATCCATTTTTCCCACCAGTCAGGCGGATGATAGATTATAGCGTGCAAAGAAGCTATTACATCTTCCATGGCCCGGATGGGCTTCAGATTGTCTTTGGGAATTTTTATCTCAAGCAAAACTGGTTTAAAAACCGTAGCCAGCCAGATGTCAACTCTCCACCATCTCCAAAGAAATAAAAAAGGCTTCCATAGGATAAAAGGAAGCGGAATCCACCACCAATCTTTAAAAATTTCCCAAACAGGAGAAAGCACCGGGGATAAATATCCCCATATCTTATTGATTAAATCTGCTACTTCTGGTGGCATAAATTAATTTTAGCATTAGCCGTCCTGCCGGTCAAAAAATTTTTTAAATTTCGCGAACCGTATATTTGCCCTCGGTATTCTTCTGAAAATAATTCTTATTGCTCAAGTTAAGCAAAATGGTATTTTCTTTTACCATTCTCTGCCTCAAAACTTGATTCAAAACTTCTTCTTTTGTCAG
>JAZDIT010000047.1:0-2938 GCA_043804755.1 Patescibacteria group bacterium
TGCCTGGATGAGGCGGGAATGGCCCCTCTTGCCGGACCGGTAACGGCTGCCGTGGTTTCGCTTTCCCCTTATTCGAAATTCAGGATTAAAAAGCTGAAAGATTCCAAAAAACTCTCGCAAAAAAACCGGGAGAAGTTCTACAAAATCATAACAAAAAATAAAGATATAAAATGGGGGATTGGCATTGCCTCGGAAAGGGTGATAGATAAGGTTAATATTCTGGAGGCGTCGAAAATCGCAATGGGAAAAGCGCTGAAAAAAATCAAAAAAAGGCCTGATTTTCTGATTCTGGACGGCAGGACAAAGCTGAAAATGGATATTCCGCAGAAATCGATTATCAAAGCCGACGAGAAGGTGGTATCATGTGCGATGGCATCTATCCTGGCCAAAGTGACGCGGGACAGGTTGATGGTGCGGTACCACAAAAAATACCCGAAATATAAATTCAATCGGCACAAGGGGTACCCCACGAAACTGCACTTCAAACTTCTGAAGAAATACGGTCCCTGCAAAATCCACCGGAAAAGCTTCTCTCCCGTCAGGTATTGCACGCCAAAATAATTTCTGCTATCATAAAGTTTAGTTAATTACCATCAACATTCAATGTATAGGAGGAAAGGGGTCGGGGAAACCTACGGTTT
Source organism: Patescibacteria group bacterium (assembly GCA_043804755.1). GTDB lineage: Bacteria > Patescibacteriota > Minisyncoccia > Minisyncoccales > JAQTPW01 > JAZDIT01. The sequence continues at coordinate 642 of JAZDIT010000047.1, forward strand.
CCTCCGTATAGGAAAATATTAAAAACCGCGGGTTGTTAAGGAGCGGCGTGTAGTCCCCAAAGGACGTAGCCGCGACCAGAAAAATTATTATCACTATGGGTGGAGTACCAAAAAAAAGACATACAAGAGGAAGCAGAAATCAGCGCCGGATGCATATTTTTGCAAAAACTCCGAGCTTAACGAAGTGCCCCAAATGCGGGAAACCCGTTTTGTCGCACACTGTTTGTCCCAATTGCGGATATTACAAGGGCAATGCGGTTATTGATGTTCTGAAGAAATTGACGAAAAAAGAGAAAAAAGTAAAGGAAAAGGAGATGAAAGAAACGGAAAAAGTCCAGGGCAAAGAGTTAAGCGCGGAAGAGCTTTCGAAAAAATAGAATCTTAAAATTCGCGTTTCATTTTTCATGGCAAGCCGGCACTTATCAAGATCAATAGTGTTGCAGTCATTGTACGAATGGGATTTTTCCGGCAAAGGACCCGGCGATTTGAAGCCGATAGTTGAGAAAGACATAAAAGAATTCGGGCCGGGTCTGGAAGATGAAACTTTTGTCTGGCAGTTGGTTTCGGGCATCGCCCAGCACATCGAGGGGATAGATAAGATAATAGAAAAGGCCGCACCCGAATGGCCGTTGGACCAGATTACGATCATCGACAGGAATGTCCTGAGAATGGGCCTTTACGAACTGCTTTACGGAAACAAGGAAGAAGTACCCCCAAAGGTGGCCATAAACGAATCGATAGAGCTTGCGAAAACATTCGGGGGAGAAAGTTCGGGAAAGTTCATAAACGGAGTTTTGGGAACGGTTTACAAACAAATAAATAACGAAAATGACAAAGCCCAAAGTTCAAATGAGAAAGTTTGAAATTTGGATTTTATCATTTGGATTTTTTGATGAGTGATTTTCCAAAATTAGAAAAAAAACTGGGCATCGAGTTCAGAGACAAAAACATCCTGACGCAGGCATTCTGCCACAGGTCTTATCTGAATGAAAATCCGGATTCATGCCTGGAAAATAATGAGCGGTTGGAATTTCTTGGAGACGCCGTGCTTGAATTGGTCGTAACGGAATACCTTTATCAGAAATATGAAAAAAAATCGGAAGGGGAACTGACCAACTGGAGAGCGGCTTTGGTCAACGCAAAAATGCTTTCGGAAATCGCCAAGGGTCTGGATTTCAACGATTTCATACTGCTTTCCCGCGGCGAATTGAAAGAGAATGGGAAGGCAAGGCAGTATATCCTGGCCAACACTTTCGAGGCGTTTGTGGGAGCATTATATCTTGACCAGGGATATGAAATCTGCCAAGATTTCATTACAAAGTATCTGCTTTCTAAATTGGCCGAGATTGTAGAAAAGGGTCTTTATAAAGACGACAAATCCCATTTTCAGGAAGAGGCCCAGGAAATATCGGGAATCACCCCGACCTACAGGGTTATGGAAGAATGGGGTCCCGATCACGCAAAAAATTTCATCGTTGGAGTATTTCTTGAAGACGAAATGATAGCGAAGGGGCAGGGTTCTTCAAAACAGGAAGCCGAAGTGGCGGCTGCAAAAGAAGGACTTAAAGCCAAACATTGGTAATCTAAATCTTTAATCTTAACCCTTAAATCTTTAAACAAGCATGTTAGTAATAAGATACGTAAGAATAGGTAAAAAAAATCAGCCGTATTTCAGAATAAGAGTGACCGATAAACTAAGGCCTGCAAAAGGAGGCCGTTTTGTCGAGGAAGTCGGCACATGGAGCCCGCTGACCAAACAAAAAACCTTGAAAGTTGAAAGGATAAAATATTGGTTATCAGTAGGGGCTCAGCCGTCAGACAGCGTTTACAATTTATTAGTTTCGGAAAAAGTGATTGAAGGAAAAAAAAGAGACGTCCATAAAAAATCAAAGAAAAAAGAGGGGACTGCAGAAATGCCAAAAGCGCCGGAAGCAGCCGTTGCTGCGCCCGCGCCTGTAGTTGCAGCCGCACCCGTAGCAGAAACGCCGAAAGCTGAAGAGTCTAAAACTCCAGAAGTGGAAACAGAGAAACCAAAAGAATCTATCGATGCGACTCAGGACAAGGCTCCGAAAGAAGAAGCGCCTGCACCGGCTCCCGAACCCCTCGGCCATAGTTCGGTTACGGGCGAGGCTGCGTCAATTCCGGGAAAACCTGTAGAAGAACCCAAAGAAAAACCTGCGGATAATCCGCCAGTTGCAGAAGCACCAGTAGAACCTCCCGCGACATCGGAGGAGAAAAAATAAGTTGATTTTTGATCCTGCCCAAAAGGCGGGTTTCGTTTATAGCTTGACATTTTT
>JAZDIT010000048.1:0-9189 GCA_043804755.1 Patescibacteria group bacterium
ATTTCTTTTGTGGAAGTGAAAACTTTAACTTCGGATAAAAATTTTTTCCCCGAAGCTAAAGTAGATTTTGTAAAACAAAGGAAAATTGTAAGATCGGCACAAAGCTGGCTGATGAGAAATAAAATTCCTTTGGATTCTCCCTGGCAGGTGGACGTGGTGGCGATAACAATAGATACGCAAACCAACAAAGCCGATATAAGGCATTTGGAAAACGCAGTGTTCTGACGATTGACAACCGAAATCAATTCTGCTAAACTTTAGTCAGAAAAGGAAAGGAGATGACGATTATGTCCGTTTGGAAACGGGCATTTATTTTTTAAATAATTAATCATAACTATAACCACTATGTTGGATTTGAAATCGTTTGCGGCGGCTATCGCTCAAATAGCTGAAGAAAAAGGAATACCCTACGAAAAAGTAATCGAAAGCATCGAGTCGGCAATCGCTGCGGCTTACAAAAAGGATTACGGAGAAAAGGGGCAGATAATAAAAGCCAAAATGAACCCGGAAACGGGCGAAGTTAATTTTTGGCAGGTAAAGCTTGTCGTAGACCCAAAAATGCTTTTTACCGAGGAAGAGCTGGAAAAAATGAAAGAAAAAAATCTTGAACAGTTTGAAGAACAGACGGAAGGCGAGAAAAAACTTCGCTTTAATCCGGAAAAACACATCATGATTGAAGATGCCAAAAAGATAAATCCAAAAATAAAAGTTGAAGAAGAATTGGAAACGGCGCTGGAAACAAAAGAGGACTACGGAAGAATCGCGGCTCAAACAGCAAAACAGGTTATTTTGCAGAAAATCAGAGAAGCTGAAAGAGAATCCATTCTCAGCGAATTCAAATCAAAAGAAGGTGAAATAGTTTCCGGAATAGTCCAAAGAATAGAAGGCAGAAATATTTTCTTTGACATAGGGAAAACGCTTGGCGTTTTAGCCAGGGAAGAACAGATCCCCGGAGAGTTTTATCGTCCCGGCCAGAGATTAAAGTTATTTATTTTAAAAGTGGAAGAAAATCCCAAGGGCCCGCTTATTTTCCTGTCGCGAGCTTATCCTAAATTGATTTCCAAATTATTCGAATTGGAAGTGCCCGAAGTCGCATCCGGGGCCGTTGTCATAAAATCAATTGCAAGAGAGGCGGGCTCCAGATCTAAAATCGCCGTCGTATCCACCATGGAAGGCGTCGATCCCATAGGATCGATGGTCGGTCAGAGGGGAACGAGAGTAATGGCGGTGATCAACGAATTAGGCGGAGAAAAAATAGATATCATCGAATGGTCGGAGGATTCCCAGAAATACATTTCAAATTCCCTCTCCCCTGCAAAAGCGATAGAGGTTAAAATCATGCCGAAAAATAAAGCGCTGGTAATTATGCCGGAAGACCAATTGTCTCTGGCAATCGGAAAGGACGGGCAAAATGTGAGATTGGCGGCAAAATTAACCGGCTGGAAAATAGACGTAAGGGGTCCCAGCGAAGGAGTGCCCGAAGAACAAACCGAGGGAAAACCTTCTGCGGAAAATCCGGACGAGAAAGCGGAAATTAAAGAGGAAAAAGAATCCGCCGGCAAGGAAGAGGACAAACCCTTCGACGCGGCTCAGGGCAGGGAAAAGCCGAAAAAAACGGCCAAAAAATCCGCTAAAAAAGAAACAAAGAAAAAAGCAAAAGAAGAAAATAACGATAAATAAATATAATTAATAATTTACTATGTTATACTTTCCAATAATCGTTTCAGTATTTTCTTTATTATTCACCTATTTTTTAATCAGAAAAATCCAGAAATCTTCTTCCGGAGAAGGGAAACAAGTCGGAATCTCAATGGCCATCAAAGAAGGCGCCAAATCTTATCTGGCCAGGCAATATAAAACGATAGGCATCGTCGGAGGAGTTTTATTCGTCGTTTTATGGATTGTTTTCGGTTTCAAAACCGGATTGGGATTTTTGGTCGGAGCCGTTGCTTCGGGTATTTCCGGTTACATAGGGATGATAGTTTCAACGACTGCCAACGTCAAAGTGACGGAAGCCGCAAAAAAGGGATTAAAAGAAGCTTTGGGTTTGTCTTTTGAAGGAGGCGCGGTAACCGGATTTTTGGTGGTGGGGTTAGGATTACTTTCGGTTACCGGTTTTTATTTATTGACCAAGGATTTAAGAGCTCTAATAGCTCTTGGATTCGGGGGTTCATTAATATCGGTTTTTGCCAGATTGGGAGGAGGTATATATACGAAAGCCGCCGATGTCGGTGCGGATTTAGTGGGGAAAGTTGAAAAAGGAATTCCGGAAGACGACCCCAGAAATCCCGCAGTCATAGCCGACCAAGTCGGAGATAACGTGGGAGATTGTGCCGGAATGGCGGCGGATCTGTTTGAAACATATGCGGTTACCGCCATTGCTGCAATGCTTTTGGGGAATTTGATTTTCCCCGATTCACAACTGGTTTTACTTCCACTGATTTTGGGAGCAGTTTCGATACTAAGTTCTGTTGTCGGTACCTTTTTCGTGAAACTCGGAAAATCCAAAAACATAATGGGTGCTTTTTACAAGGGGCTGATAGCATCCGGCATTCTGTCGGCAGTGGGATTTTATTTCGTGATCAGTCAGTTCCCGATTTCCGAACCAGGTTTCTCGAAAATTAAAATTTATCTTGCGTCTTTAATCGGACTTTTGATTGCCGGCGGAATGTTCATAATCACGGAATACTTCACCTCAAAAGACCACGATCCGGTCCGTTCCATCGCCAAGGCTTCCGAATCTGGCCACGGGACGAATATAATTACGGGTTTGGCCGTCGGAATGAAATCAACAGCTTTGCCGGCCGTTTTAATCACTCTGGGGATTCTGGTAAGTTACTGGCTAGCCGGACTTTATGGGATAGCGATTGCCGCGATGAGTATGCTTTCATTAGCAGGGATTATCGTTGCTGTAGACTCATACGGTCCCATCACTGACAATGCGGGCGGAATCGCCGAAATGTCCGGGCTTTCCGATGATGTCAGGGAAGTAACCGATGCTCTCGACGCCGTGGGCAACACGACGAAGGCGGTCACAAAGGGTTACGCGATAGCTTCCGCAGGCCTGGCTACTCTGGTTTTGTTTTCTTCTTATACACAGGATTTGTCGGCTTTCGGAACTTTCAGCTTCAGTTTGGATAACCCGAAAATTATTGCCGGTCTTTTGATAGGCGGTTTGCTGCCCTATCTTTTTGCTTCCTATGCCATGTCTGCGGTGGGAAGGGCTGCCGGAAAAGTTGTTGAGGAAGTGCGGCGGCAGTTTAGAGAAATAAAAGGTTTGATGGAGGGAGAAGCAAAGCCGGAATATGGGAAATGCGTTGATATTGTGACGAAAGCTGCGATAAAAGAAATGCTTCTGCCGGCACTGATCCCGATTTTAGCCGTTATTTTTGTAGGGTTTGTTTTGGGACCTGAAGCCTTGGGAGGACTTCTGATAGGTTCCATTATCACGGGGTTTTTTGTCGCGATTTCTATGACTTCGGGAGGCGCCGCCTGGGATAACGCAAAAAAATATATAGAGCAGGGAAATTTCGGGGGCAAAGGTTCTTTCGCACATCAGGCTGCCGTTACGGGCGATACCGTCGGGGATCCTTATAAGGACACCGCAGGACCCGCGATAAATCCCATGATTAAAGTTCTGAATATAGTCGCTTTATTAATAGTCGGACTTTTGATTTAAACAATGAAAATCATAACCACGAAATTACCCCGCTCCCGGGTTGAATTTAAAATTGAATTATCGCCTGAAGAGTTCGAAAGATACAGGACGGAAGCAGTTTTGCATCTCGGCAACGAAATAAAGGTGGAAGGTTTCAGACAGGGGCATGTACCCGATGCGATAATCGCAAGGGAGGTCGGAGAGGGAAAAATTACAGAAGAGGCCGCCGAAATTGCGATAAGAGAGAATTATCTGAAAGCGGTATCCGAAAACAAAATAATTCCGATAAGCCGTCCCGATGCTGAAATTTTAAAAATCGCCAAAGGAAATCCTTTCGAATTCAAGATTACGGTTTCCGTTATGCCGGAAGTGAAACTTCCCGATTATAAGAAGATCGCTTCAGACGTGAAAAGAAAAGAAATTTCGGTGGCGGAAAACGACGTAAAAGATTCCCTTAACTGGCTGCAGAAATCACGGGCCAAATTGAGCCTGAAAAATGCTCCGGCGCAAAAAGGAGATTTTATAGAAATGGAATTCAGTTGCGCACAAGTTGATGAAGGGAAAAAACAGCAGGACGCTTTTCTGCTCGGGCAGGGGCGTTTCATCCCGGGATTCGAAGAAAATTTGGAAGGAATGGAAGACGGCGAAGAAAAAGAATTCCAGATTCAGTTTCCGGATGACTACGCAAAGAAAGATTTAGCTGGAAAAAAAGCGGATTTCAAGACCAAGATAAAATCGGTCCAGAAGATTGAGCTTCCGGAATTAACCGATGATTTTGTCAAAAGTTTGGGGAATTTCGAAAATCTCGAAGCGCTGGAAAAAGGAATAAGAGAGGGTTTGATTTCGGAAAAAGAAAAGGCGGAATCAGAAAGAGTCCGCAATGAAATCCTTGATAAAATCTCTGAATTTTCAGAAAGCGACATTCCCGATGCCCTGCTTGAATCGGAAAAAAACAGGACGCTGGAGGATTTAAAAGCTAGGGTTTCCGAAAGTTTGAAAATCCCCTTTGAGGATTATCTGGGAAAAATCAAAAAAACGGAAAAAGAACTGATTGAATCTTTTGCAAAGCAGGCGGAAAAAAGAATAAAGATCAGTTTGGTTTTGGAAAAAATAGCAAAGCAGGAAAAGATAACGGCATCGGGCGAAGAGACCAAAGAAGCCGTAGGCGAAGTTTTAAAGCATTACACCGACGGAGAAAAGCCAAAAAAGGAACTTGACTTGGAGCAAATGAATGAGTACAATACAGAGGTAATTCTTAACGAAAAAACGCTTAAATTTTTGGAATCTTTTGTTAAAAAATAAAAGCATGAATATTATACCTACTGTAATAGAAAAAAGTCAGTATGGAGAGCGAGCCTACGATATTTATTCCAGGCTTCTAAAAGAAAGAATCATTTTTCTGGGCTCTCCCATCAATGACGATGTCGCGAACTCAATAATTGCGCAGATGCTTTTTCTATCATCGCAGGATCCGAAAAAGGAAATCCAGTTTTACATCAATTCGCCGGGCGGAATTCTGACGTCGGGCCTTGCGATATACGATACGATGCAATATGTGAAGTGTTCGGTTTCCACCGTTTGCGTGGGCTCCGCCGCTTCGGCAGCAGCCGTTTTGCTTGCGGCGGGAACCAAAGGAAAAAGGTTCTCCTTGCCCAACGCCCAGATTCTTCTGCACCAGGTTGCCGTAAGCGGAGTGGGAGGTCAGGCTTCGGAAATCGCAATTGCCGCAAAGGAAATTTTGAGATTAAAGGACAAGGTGAACAGAATCCTTACCAAACACACGGGCCAGCCGTTTTCCAGAATAGAAAAAGATACGGACAGGGATTTCTATCTGACGGCGGATGAAGCCAAGGAATACGGAGTGATCGACGAAGTAATCAAAACAAAAGAGTAAAATTTTATACGATAAAACCCCGCCAAAAGCGGGGTTTTACATTTTTCGAAAAATGTGCTATCATCAGCATATCTGACGAGTAGAAATATTTTTGCTATTTTTCAGAATTTAAACATAACTTTGGACTTTGGATTTATATCAGTTCCGTCCAAGATTCTTGGCGCTATATGAAATTTAAAGCTGGAAATAAACAATTTCATAAACCATACGCAAAATTATGGGCGTTTGGTTTTGGGACGGATTTTTATAGCCAAATTTCATTTTTAATTTATGAATCAATTATTTTTGCTTTTAGTGGGCGTAATCGCTTTGGGGATAGGTTCTGTTTTGGGATACTACGCCCGTCAGTCAATTGCCAAAAAAAATTATCGGACCATAGAAGCGAAACTTCAGAAGAAAGTCGCTCAAGCTAAGCAGGAATCCGACCTCATAATCTCGCAGGCCCAGGAAAAGGCTCTGCAAACGATACAAGCAGCTCAAAAAGAAGAAAATGAAAGAAGAGAAGGTCTTTTAAAGACCGAGCGTTTGTTATTACGGAGGGAAAGCGTTCTCGACGAAAAGATGGTCAGTATAGAGAACAGGCAAAACGAATTTAATCAGAAGGTTGAGAAACTCAAAGAAATAAAAGAAAACCTCGAAAATTTGCAGAAAACCGCGCTCGAAAAACTAGAAAATATTTCGGGGCTTTCACGAGAAGGGGCAAAAAAAGAATTTTTGGAAAACATCGAAAGGGAATTCCAAAAGGAATTTATGGAAAGAACCAGGAAATTGGAATCAGAAGGATGGCAGCAGTTTGAAATTAAGGCAAAGGAAATTTTGTCCTTGGCAATTCAAAAATGCGCGATAAGCCAGGCACAGGAAATAACGACTACGACAGTTTCTCTTCCTTCCGAAGAAATAAAGGGAAGGATTATCGGAAAAGAGGGAAGGAACATCAGGACCTTGGAAAGAATGACCGGGGTGGAAATCGTCGTCGATGAAACTCCGGAAACCGTCGTAATTTCCGCATTTGATCCCATCAGAAGGCAGGTTGCAAAAGTTGCTTTGGAAAAATTAATGCAGGACGGAAGAATCCAGCCGGCAAGGATAGAGGAACAGGTTGCTAAAGCGAAAGAAGAAATTGCAAAACAAATAAAAGAGGCCGGTGAGCAGGCGGTTTACGATGTCGGACTATTGGGGTTGGATCCGAAACTGGTTCAGCTTTTGGGGAGATTGAGATTCAGGACAAGCTACGGTCAGAACGTTCTTTTACACTCGATTGAAGTAGCACATCTGGCCTCGGCTTTGGCCGATGAAGTGGGCGGGAATGCCAAAGTTGCCTTAAAAGCCGGCCTTTTGCATGACATCGGGAAAGCGGTTGACCAGCAGATAGAGGGTTCTCACACCGAAATCGGAATTAAAATTTTGGAAAAATTCGGAGCTGAAAAAGAAGTCATCGATGCCATGAAATCCCATCACGAGGAATATCCTTATTCAACCCTTGAATCGATTCTGGTCCAGACGGCTGATGCTATATCGGGAGCAAGACCGGGCGCAAGAAAAGACACCCTGGAGAATTATCTCAAGCGGTTAGGTGATTTGGAAAAAATTGCCACCGGTTTTTCCGGTGTTGAGAAAGCATGGGCTTTGCAGGCAGGCAGGGAAATCAGGGTTTTTGTTAAACCCGAAGAGGTAAGCGATTTGGAAGCAAGAAATCTTGCAAAGGAAATCGCAAACAGGATTCAGGAAGAACTGAAATATCCCGGGGAAATAAAAGTGACGGTCATCAGAGAGAGCAGAGTGATTGAGTATGCAAAATAATTCAGGATAATCTTAGAAACAAAAACAGACGATGAGTCTGTTTTTGTTTTAAGAATTAGCCGTTTTTGTAACTAAATTTCAACCCTTGCCAATCTTCCCGATTCCTTAGCTTTCTTAAACATAAAATTGAAAAAATATATAGAAAAAACCAGATAAATGATATTTAAACTAAAAGCCCAAATCAAATGTTCGCTCGGTACCGTGCCGTCTTTTAAAACCTGTCTCATGCCTTCAAAGATATGGGCGGTGGGTAGAAACCAGGCCACTTTCTGCAGAAAAGCAGGAAGGATAGATATGGGATAGAAAACGGCTGAAAGGGGTTGGAACAAGATGATTAAGCTCCAGGCAAAAACTTGTATCCGCATGCCAAAACGAATGATCAGCCCGCTGATAATTATTCCAACGGTCCAGGCGAAGATGATAAGACCGACGAAGAATGGCAGAAGGTAAAATCCGAGAGAAAAAATATTGAAAGAGTAAAGTAAAAAAGCGACGGCTGAAACAAAAGAAAGAGTAAGAATTATCTTAAAAATCCCAAGAATCATCGTAGCAGTAATAAATTCCCAAATAGTGAGTGGTGAAGAAAAAAGATTCAATAAATTCCTGTTCCAAATATTTTTTAAGAAAGAGACTGAAATGTCTTGCTGGGCCCGCCAGACAATGTTCCATAAAATTAATCCGCCCATTAAGTAGATTATAATTTCGGCAACGGTTCCCTCTAACCTGATGAAATAAGTTGTCATAAGACCCCAAATGACCACGTCCATAGACGGCCAGAAGAAAACGTCGATAATGTCTTCGAGGGAATGGCGAAGCTGAAATAGATTTTGTATGATAATTCCCTTAATTCTTTGGCAGTTCATATCGTCGTCGGGCGATTCTTAAAAAAACATCTTCGAGCGTAGGATTTTGTATGTTAATGCTGATAATAGATATTTCATTTTTGGTTAGCTGAGCCAATATTTCACCAACGGTATCTTCTTTGAGGTTTATTTCTAAAATATTGGGTTGAGGAATTTGAAAATTAATTTTATTTTTCCGGCAAAATTTTTTCACTTTCTCCGACGGGGCGTCGAAAGTAAGAACCAAAGAAACATCCTTAATCATTTTTGTCAGGTTAAAGGGAGTATCGGAAACAACGATTCTGCCACGGTCTAAAAAGATTACTCGGTCGCACATTTGAGTGATTTCCTCCATGTTATGAGAAGTGAGAAGTATTGAAATATTTTTTTCACGCCTGGCTTTAAATAAATAATCCCGAACTTTCTGGGCGATTTCAGGATCTAAAGAAGCCGTTGGCTCATCTAAGAATAAAAGCTCCGGGTCGTTTAAAAACGCCTTGCAAATATTTAGGCGGGTTGACTGCCCGGAGGATAGATTTCTGGTCAGACTGTTTTTCAAATCAATTAATCCGAATTCTTTTAGAAGGTTTTCTATTTTCTGATGGGGATTTTTAATTTCGTAAAGATGGGAAAAGACATAAAGATTTTCAAAAACTGTTAACCGGTCCGGCAAAAAGGTATAAGCGGATGAAAAATTTATTCTATGGAGAATTTTTTCCCGATTCTGTTTGAAATCCAAGCCGAAAATCTTAATTTCGCCACTCGTCGGCTTAGTTACATCAAGAAGCATCATAATGGTTGTCGTTTTTCCCGCCCCGTTCGGACCCAAAAGTCCGACAATTTCTCCCTTTCCGATCTCAAAGGAAACGCTGTTAACCGCCAAAAAACCGTTAAAATCTTTAGTTAAATTTTTCACTTCAAGCGCCAGCTCTTTTCTCATGTTTGATGGATTGATGTGCCTAAATGGTTTGTCAGTCTTATTTTTAAAATGAGCG
>JAZDIT010000049.1:0-27605 GCA_043804755.1 Patescibacteria group bacterium
ACACTTCCCTTCAGGGAGGTTAAACATAAAAAAATAATCCTCTCAGAAGAGAGGATAAAGGAGAAGAAAAACGGTGAAAAAGGTAGTTCTGGTTATTGTTGCAATCCTGGCACTGTTGGTCTCTGGTGGCGGCGTTCTTGCCGCCGGTGGGTACCTATCTGGATTCTATCGAGTAGAGGCGACTCCCCCAGCTGTCAATGTGGTCGAGCCAATCATTCCCATTGAGAGCATATTCAAATACAACACTAAAGGAGGAGACTATTACCCAGGTAACCCAATCGGGATCGGATATGTAATCCTTCAAAACATTGGCAATCAAACCTACGGAATCCGACCATGGCTAAGCTATGACTCACCGCAATCTCAACCACCCTGGATTATCGTAGCTTCAACGCCATCAAGGAAGGGCGGTAGCCAAACCGTTTATAACGGTATCGTCGATATTAATCCAGGCGAAACCCTGCGGATTGATATTACGATCACAATTGATTACGCGTCACCCCAAGGCGCCATCACCAATCTTGTGTTGGTTTTTGACCGGTGTGCACCATCAGTTATTGCATAAAGTTTGATAAAACTTCTTCTAAACCCCAAAGCTTCGGCCGCGGGGTTCCTCTTTTTATAATTAGTTGAAAATTACCCCCTTTTGAGTTAAAATGGTGAAGTTATGACAGAAAAATTTAAATTTATAAATAAGAATAAAACCGATAAATTGCCCAAAACATCGGGGGTTTACGCTTTTAAGGTTAAACCCCTCGGATCTGCTCGGGGCAGGGGTGTTCTTTATATTGGAAAAGCGATAAATATCAGAGATAGGGTAAAAAACCATTTCCAAAGACCCACTTCTTCTTGGGAACAAACCCTCCTTCGCCAAGGTTTCGGAGGGCAAGTCGGCTATATTAAAACAAATTCGGAGATAGAAGCGCTCATTCTTGAGGCCAATCTGATAAAAAAACACAAACCGCAATATAACGTCGTTTGGAAAGATGACAAAAATTATTTTTTTGTCGGGATTACAAAGGAAGATTTCCCCCAGATTTTCATTACCCACCAGCCGAAATTGAAAATTGGAAATGGCAAATTGAAAATTGATTACGCGGGGCCGTTCGTTGATGGCAAAGCTTTGAAGGAAACTCTGAAATTTTTGAGAAAGGTATTCCCCTACAGGTCTTGCAGGAATCTGCCCAAAAAATCATGCCTTTGGTATCACCTGAACCGATGCATCGCCCCATGCGTTTTGCGGGAATCCAAGATTATGGAAGTTCCGAAAATCAAAGAAAATTTGAAAAGAGAAGCTCAAAGAAATACCAATTCCCTTTTTGCGATAATAAACGGGAAAAAATCACGGGTTTTGGTCAATCTGAAAAAAGAAATGAGAATCGCGTCGAAATCCCAGGATTTCGAAAAAGCGGGGAAAATCAGGGATCAAATCACGGTCCTGGAAAAAATACTGGCCCATACAAGGATATTCGAACAGAATCTGCCGGCCGGAAACGAATGGAATAAAACTCAGCAAATTCTGCGGAAAATAACTGGCTCGGAGGGGGAAATTTCAAGAATCGAGGCCTACGATATTTCAAATATCCAGGGGAAAGAAGCCACTGGTTCTATGGTAACTTTCATAGACGGGAAATCGGATAAAAATTTTTACCGTAAATTCAAAATTCATATGAAGGGAAAACCGGATGACTTCGCAATGCTCCAGGAAATTTTAAGCAGAAGATTCAATCATCCGGAATGGGGACTTCCGGATTTGATTTTAATAGACGGAGGAAAGGCGCAGCTTTCGGCTGCGCTTGCTTGCAAAATGCAAATTGCAAAATTGAAATTTGTAAAAGCGGCGGCGCTGGCGAAAAAGAAAAACGAGTTGTTTATTGAAGGAAAGAGACGGCCGATTCTGCTCAAAACCCTGCCCAGAGAGATTTTTAATCTGATCCTGCAACTTCGTGATGAAGCGCATCGCTTCGCAATTTCTTACCACCGGAAGCTCAGGCGCGAATACTTGATATCGTAGGTTTATTTTGCTATCATCAAAAAAGTGAACTAATATATGTGGTATATTTTTCTACAAATTATTGCCGGAGTTGCGGGTCTTTTCCTGGCTGACAGGTTTGTAAACGGAGTCGAATTCAACGGCCCTTTGTTTTTCTGGCCGAAAAATGAAGCGGAAATCCACGCTTTTTTCAGCACTTTGGCTTTCGTCGGCGCCTTTTTAGGGCTGTTAAACGGCATTGTCAGGCCAATACTTAACAAAATCACGCTGCCCCTCCGGATCATCACCCTTAATCTTTTTACCTTGGTTATTGCAGTGGCCATGGTCTGGATAACGGACATAATTTTTTCGGAATTAATAATTACGGGAATAATCGCGCTTTTCTGGACAACGGTCATAGTCTGGGGGCTGGGATTTATTCTTACAAAATGGCTTCCTTCCGGGAAGAACTAAACTATGCAATATTTACCCTATATTCAAATCGGAGTCAGCATAATCCTTGTTATTTTAATCCTCCTTCAACAAAGAGGAACTGCTTTGGGTTCTTCTTTCGGACAAGAAAGCGGATTTTACGGTACGTTGAGAGGGGTTGAGAAAAAAATTCTCTGGCTGACTTGTCTCTTCGGCGGATTATTCGTAATCCTGGCTCTTCTAAATTACATTTTCTAAATGTTGAATTTCTCATCGGTAAAGAAGCTTTTTGCTTTTAAAAAATGGCCTTCAAAATCACAGTGGAGGCAGTTTTTTAAGATTTTGAACAAAAAAGAGAGAAAAATATTTTTGGCTTTCTCGGCTATATTTCTTGTAAGCACAACTTCTTTTGTGGTTTCTTTTTACATAAACCATACCGAATCCATGCCCGCCACGGGCGGAGTTTTCGTGCAGGGAGCGGCGATTCAGCCGAGGTTCATTAATCCCGTTTATGCATCAAACGATGTCGACAGAGATCTGGTGGAGCTTTTATTTTCCGGACTTATGAATTACGACGAAAACGGGCAGATAATTTCCGATCTGGCAGACAACGTAACCATCGAGGAGGAAGGAAAAGTCTATAAGGTTCATCTGAAAGAAAATATCCTCTGGTCAGACGGCAATTCAAACTCGGAACCGCACAAAATTACCGCAGATGACGTGGTGTTTACGATCCAAACGATACAAAACCCGGATTATAAAAGCCCCCAAAGAGTGAACTGGGTGGGAGTGGAAGTTGAAAAGCTTTCCGATTATGACGTCAGTTTCCGTCTGAAAAACCCCTACAGCGGATTTTTGGAATATTTAACGGTGAAAATACTGCCAAAACATATCTGGCAGAATATTTCCGTGGAACAATCACCCTTTTCATTTTATAATTTGAAGCCTGTGGGATCCGGACCTTACAAATTCGAAAAATTATCCCAGGACGGCTCGGGTTATATAAATTCTTTGTCGCTGAAAATAAATCCTCTGTATTGGGGCGAAAAGCCGCATCTTACAGAAATACGTTTCAGATTTTTTGAAAATGAAACAGGCTTGGTCAATTTCGCAAAGAAGGGAGAAATCGACGGTTTCTCTCTCTCGGCGGCTAGTACCAAAAATATCGTAAAAAATTCCTTTCAAAATTTTTCTTTTTCAATGCCGAATTATTTTGCGGTTTTCTTCAATCCCGAAAAATCAAAACCACTCGCCGAGATGAAAGTCCGTCAGGCATTGAACTACGGCACGAACAAGCAGGAAATTATCGAAAAGGTTTTCAATTCGCAGGCCACGATTGTCGATTCCCCTATTCTGCCCGATCTTTTCGGGTTTGACCTCCCGGAAGAAATTTATTCTTTTGATTTGGAAAAGGCTAAGCAGCTGTTGGAGGAAGCCGGATACAAAGAAACTGAAAGCGGTATTCGTGAAAAGATTGTAGAGAAAGAGCCGGCATTCCAATTCAAAAGCATTCTTCAAACAGGTTCCACGGGAACCGAGGTTGAAGAACTGCAGAAATGTTTGGCAAAATTCCCCGATATCTATCCGGCGGGAGTGGTTTCGGGAACTTTCGGTTCGCAAACCAAAGCGGCTTTAATCAAATTCCAGGAAAAATACAAATCAGAGATTCTGACGCCTTCCGGTTATACGGCAGGAACGGGAAGCACGGGACCCGCGACAAGGAAAAAACTCAATGAACTGTGCGCGCAACCCACGGAAGAAATAATTCCGCTTTCAATAACGATAACCACCGTTGATCAGCCGGATTTGATTGCCGTGGTAAATCTTCTGAAAACGCAATGGCAGGCCGTAGGAGCTGAAGTCAAAATTAAAACCGATGACGTATCGTCATTAGAAAGGGATGTTATCAAACCGAGAAATTACGATGCACTTTTATTCGGTGAAGTTTTAAGCAAAATACCCGATCCCTTTCCTTTTTGGGATTCGATACAGATAAAAGATCCCGGTTTGAATCTTGCGATTTATCAGGATAAAGAAGCCGATAAATTATTGGAACAGGCTCGTCAAACTTTAGATGACAATGAGAGAAAAGAAAAATTAGAAAAATTTCAGGATATTCTTATCGGAGACGCTCCCTGCGTATTTTTATACAGCCCCGATTTCGTATATTTCGTATCCGGTAAAATCAGGGGTATAAGCGAAAAAATGATTACCGACCCCTCGAAGATCTTCACTGAAATCGAAAATTGGTATATAAAAAATAAAAGGGTATGGAAGTAGAAGGCTGACGATATGATCAGAAATGAGGGAGTTGCCGAGGCGTGACGCTTCGCAGCCGAGCCCCCGAAAGACTTTTTGCTGTTTAAGACAACGCGAGGCTCGGTGAGAAACAGCAGCGGCGAATAATTACCGCCACTTACATCTGAGCCGACTGCGTGTCACCCGAGGCAACTACTGAATTTAAGATTTCTTCTAAATGTATAAATAAAAAATAAAAGGGTATGGAAGTAAAAAAATAGCCCTTCTGCAATAAAAATGGACATACGGAAAATCGACAAATCAAATATGCGACAGATCATTCTGGATTTTCCGAAGCAATTTGATATCGGTGTAAAAGCGGCCGAAGGAATAGTTTTGGATCCCGGGACCCTTCTGAGGACTCCCGAAAATATTATCATTTGCGGAATGGGAGGTTCAGGAATGCCAGGAGAAATTTTGACTACCCTGCGCCCTCTGAATGTTTTTTCCTACAAATCCTACAATCTTCCCCCGCAAGCAGGTAACGAAAGCCTGATTGTCTGCATTTCTTACTCTGGCAATACGGAAGAAACGATAACTTCTTTCAATGCGGCATTGGAGAAAAAATTGCCGATAATTACGATTACTACCGGAGGAAAACTGGAAGAACTTTCGAGGAAACATAATATTCCTTGCGTAAAGCTCCCTGCTCCCCATATCCCTCCCCGCCTGGCGCTGGGACAGATGTTTGCCGCTCTTTTGAAAGTTCTGCAGAACAATAATCTCGTGAACAAAAAACTGATTGACGAAATTTCCGATATGGACACTGTTTTGAGAGCCGAGGATTCCGAAGAAGAAGGCAAAAAACTTGCAAAAGAAATTTTCAAAAAAATTCCTATCGTTTACGTATCGAGAAGGTTCCGTGAAGTCGCCTGGATGTGGAAAAACAGCCTTAACGAAACCGCGAAGGTTCTGGCTTTTTCGAATTATTTTCCCGAGCTGAATCATAATGAAACAGTCGGTTTTGAAGAGATAAACGAGGACCAAATTTCTTCTAAAAAGGTTTATGTTATAATATTGAGGGATTTTGAAGATTCTCATCCGCAGATATTAAAGCAGATGGAAATAACGAAAGATTTGATAGAAAGGGAGGGTGTGCAGGTGAAATTCGTCGATATGACGGGGAAAAATATGCTGGAAAAAATTTTCTCCAGCGTCCTGCTGGGGTTTTGGACCGCTTTCTGGCTGGCGATCGAATACAAAGTTGATCCCACGGAAATTAAAATGGTCGAAGAATTCAAGAAACGGCTGAAAGAAAAATAAAAATGAAAGGTTTTATTTTGGCGGCGGGCGAGGGAACAAGACTGAGGCCTTTAACCTACGAAATCCCAAAACCCTTAATTACCGTCGGCAGGATACCCATACTCACCTATCTGGTTGATTTATTTTTTGAAAACGGTATTGACGACATACGCATAGGCATACAAAAAGCGCATTTGGAAGATTTTTATAAATGGAAAGCGACCTATTTCCCTCGACAAAAAATAGAATTTGTTACCGAAGAAAAACCGAGCGGTACATTCACCCCAATCGCCAAAAATCTGGATCCTGAGTGGTTCTGCGAGCCGATAGTTGTTTCAAACGGAGATGAGCTGAAAGATATCGATTTGAAGGAAATGGTAAGATGGCATTTTGAAAAAAATAACATAGCTACCATCGGCCTGGTGAAAGTGGATAATCCTCAGGCCTACGGCGTTGCCAGGCTGGAAGACGATAAAATAATCGAATTCGTGGAAAAACCGAAAAACCCCCCTTCTTCATATATAAATTCGGGGACTTATGTTTTGAATCCCGAAATACGAAATTATTATCCAAAAGGAGCAACTTCTTCAATGGTGGAAACCGATCTTTTCCCGAAATTGGCAAAAGAAGGGAAACTTCACGGATACAAACTTTCCGGCAGATGGATGGATACGGGCACTTTCCAAAGATGGGAAGAAGCTATAAATAATTGGAACGGTAAAAAAAATCCTAACTAAATATATGCCAAAAACTATTCTCATCACCGGCGGCTGCGGATTCATCGGGACCAATGCCTCCGTTTATTACCTTAAAGCGGGATACCGCGTTGTTGCTTTTGATAACTTGTCCAGAACGGGAGCCAAGGAAAACTCGGAATGGCTGAAAAAACAAAAAGGAAATTTTGTTTTCATAAAAGGAGATATAAGAAACGCAAATCAGATCCTGAGTGCCTTCAAAAAATACAAACCTGGTTTTGTCCTGCATCTGGCTGCGCAAGTGACGATGGTAACCTCGGTTGAAAATCCGCGGGAAGATTTTGAGATCAATGCCATCGGTACTTTCAACGTTTTGGAGGCGATGCGCCTCACGAAATGCAAAGCACCGACCATTTATACAAGTACCAACAAGGTGATGGGAGAGCTTCTTTATATCCCCGTAGTTGAAAAGAAAAAAAGATACGTTTATAAAAACATTAAAGGGATAGATGAAAGCTTTCCCCTGGATTTCCACGGTCCTTATGGCTGTTCAAAGGGCTGCGGCGACCAGTATTTTATAGATTATTCGCGAATTTTCGGACTGAATACCATCGTTTTCAGGCAGTCGGGAATCTATGGCCCCCACCAGTTCGGAATTGAAGAACAAGGGTGGCTGGCATGGTTTTGTAATGCATTGTTGTTCGGCAAATCTGTAACTATTTTTGGAAATGGCAAACAGGTAAGAGACGTTTTATACGTAGATGACGTGATAGAAGCATATGATGCGGCGTTCAAAAATGCCAAAAAGGCGCGCGGAAAGGCATATAATATAGGCGGCGGAGGGGCGTTTTCCCTGTCCATCTGGGAATTGTTCGAAATTCTGGAAAAAATTTCCGGCAAAAAATTCCATTATAAATTCGGACCATGGAGAACCGGAGACCAAAAAGTCTACATTTCCGATATCGGCAGAGCCAAAAAACATTTCGGATGGCGGCCCAAGACATCTCCGAAAGAAGGAATCAAAAAACTTTTTAATTGGATTTATCAAAACCAATCTCTCATCAAAAAAGCCGGGGTATTCAAAAGATAACTCCTTTGTGATAGAATCAATGAACAATCGGAATCCGAAAAATCTCTCTCAAATCAGCTATTTGTCAGGCAATTTTGTATTTTAAAAATATCTCATAATTGCGGACATAGTTTAATCCAAGCCATTTATAAGCCCTCGTGGCGGAACTGGTATACGCGTAGCGTTCAGAACGCTATTCCGCAAGGATTGTGGGTTCGAGTCCCACCGAGGGCACATTTAAAAAGAAAAAATGCAAATACAAAAAATATATATTGGCGGCTGGTTCCAGAGAACCACGCTCCATCTCACGGAAATCTGGGACTTTTTAAAATACGGAAGGTCCAATTTGGATTTCCCGGAAGAAAAACTTGCAAAAGCAAGAAAAATTCTTGCCATAAAAGAAATAAGCAGGGAAAACGGACCTCTGGAATATATAGCGGTTAAAACCGATTCGGGCATAGATTACAGAATATACGAAGACGGTTTGGTAATTTTGGAAAAAGAATTCAGTTCGCTGCGGAATGATTTTGAAACAATCAGGGGTTATTACGACGACAAACTCGCAAAAAGCCTCTCCTTTATTTTCAGCAAGGGCGCTCCCATACCGAAAGAACTGGCAAATATAAAAACGCTTCTTCCCTACATAGTCACCGTAACTGATGCAGAAAAGGCTGAGGCGGAAAAAATCTTCAAAAACGCTTCTGAAGAAATTTATTCCGTTATTTCGTCTGAGAACATAGAGGTTTACAAAAGTCCGGGAATTATCGTAATAAATAATCTCAGGGATGAAAAACTGGCCCGTGAAATAATAGAATCTCAGATTTTTTTCAGGGAGTTCAAATCTCAACTTCACAGGTATCTGACCATCCACCGGATATTATGGGAAAAAATCCGCGAAATCAGGGAGAAAAAACAGGTAAAAGGCACGAATGTGGATATATTCAGAAACGAACTGTCCGTTTATCAGAAAACGATAACCCTGATAGGGGCGAGGATAGATCAAATGCCAGCTTATGTGAAAACGAGACAAAAAATGACTGACATCGAGAAAATAGATAAATATCTGCAGCCGTTGTTCCAATTCAAATTCGAGACATTATTGAACACCCATGAATACGTCAAACATTTATGGGAAATGACTCAAAACTATCTCAAGTCCGCAATCGAAATTTTCGCGGAGCTGCAGGGGAAAAGAACGGAAAACACGATTTCCGCCTTGCGGGTAATCACGACCATAGGCGTAGTTGCCGCAATTTTGGGATATCTCGGCAGAGATTCTCTGCCGGAATTCACACCCATAGGCCTCATTTATTTTTCCTTGCTCATGCTCATGGCGTGGATAGTAAATGCCGTCGTCTCGAAATTCTACAAAAGTAAAAAATACTTAATCGAAGGTAAAGAAATTGAAAAAAACATCAAATGATATACACAAAAAGAACAAATAATTTTCGTCCTCAACATCTGCACAACCTGAAAATAATCCCCCTTGGAGGATTGGGGGAAGTCGGGCGGAACATGATGCTCCTCGAATATCAGGGAAAGATTTTGATTATCGATATGGGCTTCAGGATGCCCGAAGAAGATATGCCCGGCATAGACTATATTGTCCCGAATTGCAGTTGTCTCAAAGGCAGAGAAAAAGACATTGTCGGCCTTGTCTTTACCCACGGCCATTATGACCACATCGGAAGCATCCCCTATTTGTTGGGTAAGATATGGCATCCTCAAATGGAAATTTTCGCCTCGCCGCTCACAAGAGGAATAATCATGAGACGACAGGAAGATTTTCCCAATATGCCGAAATTAGACATCAATGAGGTTAAAGACGGATACAGGATAAAACTCGGACCGTTTGGAGTCGAGTTTTTCAAACAAATCCACAATATCCCGGACAATCTGGGATTATTCATCGAAACTCCAGTCGGAAACCTGGTCGAAACGTCGGATTTCAAATTCGATGACAACCCAGTAAACGATACTCCGACCGATTTTGAAAGATTGAAGGAAATCGGCAGGAGAAAAATATTGCTCCTTATGTCTGACTCAACCGGAGCGGAAGAAGAAGGACACTCACTTTCGGAAGTGGACATTTTCAGAAATCTCGAGGAAATTTTCAAAAATTCAAGAGGAAGAATTATTGCGGCCACTTTCGCTTCCCTCATAAACAGAATCCAACAAATTGTCACCTTGTCCGAAAAATACGGAAGAAAAGTCTGTCTGGAGGGATATTCAATGAAAACAAACGTTGAAATCACGCGGGCTTTGGGATATCTAAAAACGAAAAAAGGAACCATTATCTCAACAAAGGAGGCCTTGAGCCATCCCGATTTCAGAGTGACGGTATTATGCACGGGTGCGCAGGGCGAACCCGATGCCGTTTTAATGAGAATAACCAACGGAGAACACAGGCTTTTGAGATTCAGGAGAGGAGACACGGCAATATTCTCTTCTTCGGTAATTCCGGGCAACGAAAGAACCGTCCAGATGATGAAGGATGATATTTTAAGGCACGGCGTAAGAGTCTTCCATTATAAAATGATGGATATTCATGCAGGGGGCCACGGACATAAAGAAGAACTGAAACAAATGATCCAAATGATGAATCCCGTATTTTTCATGCCGATACACGGCCAATACTCAATGCTCGTATCGCATGCGGAAATTGCAAAAGAAGCCGGCGTGCCAGAAAAGAATATCATCTTGGCGGAAAATGGAAAAATAATATCGCTTAACCAAAAAAGAATTTCTATTGAAAGGGAAATGGTTCCAGCAAGCTACGTGATGATCGACGGACTTGGCGTGGGCGATGTCGGGGAAGTTGTGCTCCGCGACAGGCAGATGCTTTCGCAAGACGGAATGTTTGTCATTGTTGCAATCGTAGACAAAACAACTGGCAAAGTGAAGGGTTCTCCTGATATAATATCTAGAGGATTCGTTTATTTAAGGGAATCCAAGGACTTGCTGCACGAAACCAGAAAAAGGGTAGTCAATATAGTTGACCACGCGGTTGCCTCCGGAGGGGCGGTAAACTGGACCTACATCAAAGATGAAATTAGGAATAAAGTGGGCCAATTCCTGTTTTCCAAGACACAAAGACGGCCCATAATATTGCCTGTTGTGATAGAAGTTTAATCAAAATTATACTTTCTGAATATTTTTGTAAAAAATATTCCTCAGATAATTTTTCACTACATTCAAAATTATGCGAGTTTTCAGCGGAATACAGCCTACGGGCACAATCCATATAGGGAATTACCTTGGGGCTTTGAAACAATGGATAGAACTTCAGGAGAAAAATGAATGCGTTTTTTGTATTGTTGATCTCCATGCGCTGACTTCTCCGTATGACCAGAAGAAACTGCAGGAATTGGTTCTGGAAAAAGCCATCGCTTACATTGCGGCAGGCGTCAGTCCGGAAAAATCAATCATATTCGTCCAATCCGAAGTCAAAGAGCATGCAGAATTGGAATGGTTGCTAAACACCGTAACACCTGTGGGAGACCTGACGAGAATGACTCAATACAAGGAAAAATCAAAAAAATTCGAAAAAAATCTTAATGCCGGACTGCTGAATTACCCCATATTGATGGCTGCCGACATTTTACTTTATCAGACGGACATAGTTCCGGTCGGCGAAGACCAGTTGCAACATGTCGAGTTTACGAGAACCATAGCAAGAAGATTCAACCAGAGATTTGGAGAAACGTTTAAAATCCCAAAAGCAAAACTTCCGGAAATGGGAGCTAAGATAATGAGTTTGACCCAACCGACGAAAAAAATGTCAAAAAGCGATCCTCAGGCAAGCTATATAGGTCTTTTTGACGAACCTGAAGTAATAAAGGAAAAAATCTCAAAAGCCACAACGGACACAGGTAAGGCGATAAAATACAATCCCGAATTGAAGCCGGGGGTATCCAACCTTTTGACCATTTATTCTCTGTTCTCGGATATGCCGATGAAGGAAGCTGAAAAAAAATTCAAAAAGAAGGGCTATGCCGACCTAAAAAAACAGCTCACCGATTTGCTGGTTTTGAAATTGGAAACTTTCCGCCGGAAAAGAAAAGAACTTCTCCAGAGAGAAGTCTACGTTAAAGAAATTTTAAACCAAGGAACGAGAAGGGCACAGGTTATCGCGCAATCGACGATGCAAACCGTCAAAAAGAAAATGGGGCTGATTTAAATCTTATTAAAAATTAGGTTATCCTTGGATAAGAGCTGACAGCTCTTTTTTCTTTTCTTCCATCAATTCTTGAGATTTAGCTTCTACCACCATTCTCAAAACATCCTCGGTATGCGACGGACGGATATTGAACCACCAATCTTTGAAATCAACGCGTAAACCATCTATTTCCAAAATTTTCCCCTCTTTGAATTTTTCTTCAAGTTTTATCAAAATATTTTTTGGATCCGATATATCAAAGTTTATCTCACCCGAATTAAAGTACTTCTGGAAAGGTTTTACCAGTTCGGAAATCGGTTTTTTGCTCTTCGAAACTTGCTTTATAATTTTAAACAAAACAAAAAAGGGAGATTCTGCAAAGTATTGCGATCGGCTGTAATAATGAGCCGATGCCTCTCCGCCGAATAAAATATTCTCTTCCCTCATTTTCTTTTTAATATTCGAATGTCCGACCTGACAAATTACGGCTCTACCCCCTTCTTTTTCTATAACCTCAGGAATTACCCTGCTCTGGTTTACCGTATAGAGAATTTTCTCTCCGGGGTTTTCTTTCAATAAAATCGAAGCTAAAAAAGCGGTGATTACAGCCGGGGAAATAAAATTACCTTTTTCGTCTAAAAAAACAACTCTGTCTCCGTCACCATCAAAAGCTACCCCGAAGTCTGCTTTTCTTTCCAGAACCCATTTTTTGAGTTCCTTCAAATTATCGGCGTCAGTGCAATTCAGTGGACGTCCAGGGAAATCATCGTCTAATTCGGGAAAAAGTTGGTAAATTTTCATCCCCGTATTCTTAAAAATTTCCGGAATAACGATGCCTGTCGCAGAATTGGCAGTATCTATAACAATTTTCAGGGAAATATTTTCAAGACTGGTATCGCGGAGAATAGATTCGACATAATCTTTCAAAATACTTTTTTCTGTCATCTTACCCCTCTCCCTCTGGAAAATCCTTTTCCCCATCATGCTTTTTATTTCCACGAGCCCGGATCCGATATCAACGGAATCGGGAAAATCTCTAACTAGCTTAAAACCGTTATATTGTTTCGGTAAATGAGAGGCAGTAATCATTACTCCCCCTTCATCGAATCCGTAATGTCCGGAAGCAAAATAAAACATAGGGCTGGTGCAAAGGCCCAGGGAAAACGCATTGCTGCCGGAATCCAACACTCCATCGGTAAGCGCTTCAAAAAGAGGGAGAGATGAACGACGGTTATCGTGGCCGACAAGAATATCTGTTTTTTCGGTTTTCTTTTGGAAAAAATTAGCCAAAGACCATCCTAAAAGATATGCAATATTCGAATTGATTTCATTCGGGTATTCTCCTCTGATATCATACTGACGGAAAATTTTTTCTAAAATATCGTTTGGCATAAATTGATTTTTACTTTTATCTAATATAACATAAATTTATTATGAGTTCATTGTTTGGAACAAGCGGCATCAGAGGTTCCGCTAAAGAATTTCTCACAAACCAGGTCTGTTTTGATATTGGAAGAGCTTTTGGCATTTTCCTAAAAAAACACAAACAGAAAGGAAAGATTGCATTGGGAATGGATTCGCGAAAATCAGGTCCGCGTATAAAAAATGCTTTTTCGTTAGGAATTCATCGAGAGGGATTCGAAATTTCCGACCAGGGAATTGCACCCGTTCCGGCAATAAACTATTTCTTGGTAGCGAACAAAACTCTTACTGGAAGCTGTATGATTACTGGCAGCCATATACGGCCTGATTTCAACGGTTTTAAATTCTTTGCTTTCAAAGAAGAAATCTTAAAAAAACATGAAAGAGAAATTGAAAAAATCTATGAAAAGATAAAAGAGGAAGTACCTTTTAAGGCTAAAAAGATAAAACTGGAAAGGGATAAAGAAGCAATTGGTCATTACATGAATTTGCTTTTTAAATTAGCCAATCCCCCGTATCCTAAGATGAAAATAGCACTAGATACGGGAAACGGCTGTCAAGCGATAATAATGCCGAAAGTTCTTAAAAAAATCGGATTCAGTGTAAAAAATATAAATATTTCACTCCGGCCTGAAAAATTTATCGCCAGGGATACAGAAACAAAAGAAGCTGCCGAACCTCTTAAAAAATTCATGAAGAATAAAAAGTTTGATATCGGTATCGCCTTTGATGGGGACGGAGACAGAGTGATATTCGTTGACGGAAAGAGAAATTTTATTCCTGGCGACTACACGGGGTCGTTAATCGGGAAATATAGTAAAAGCAAAATCCTTGTAACTCCGATAAATACCTCGCAGGTAGTAGATTATTTAAATAAAAAAGTGATCAGAACAAAAGTGGGATCGCCTTACGTAGTCGAAGCGATGAAAAGGAATGGAGCTTCTTTCGGTTTTGAAGCCAATGGAGGCGGCATTTCGAAAGAAATTATGATGAGCAGAGACGGAGGTTCTACCGCGATCAAGATTTTAAACCTAATTAAAAAAACGGAAAAATCGTTGGAAGAACTAATAAATTCTCTGCCTAAATTCTACCTTTACAGAACAAAAATAGATTGTCCAAGGGAATTAAACCAGAAAATAATCAAAAGCGCGAAGAAAAGATTTAAAGGAATTAAGATTGAAGAAATTGACGGTTTAAAAATCTGGCTCGGAAAAACTAGCTGGGTACTTTTCCGACCCTCAAGCAATGCACCAGAATTCCGGGTATTTGCTGAAGCGAAAACAAGGGAAAAAGCTGAAAAAATCGGAGGGGAAGGTATCGCATTCGTGGAATCTTTTATAAATTGACTATTGGAATTTTTCGTGATAAAATGTTTTTACTAACACAAACACTATGAAAATTTACGAACTTACTTATTTGATGCCTCAGACCGTTTCTGAAGACGAACTGAAAGCTCTCCAGGAAAAAATTCATTCCTTCATAACTGAAAAACAGGGTACTTTGGAACGCATTGAAGATGTCGTAAAAACAAATCTGGGTTTTCCCATCGGAGGCCAAAGGAATGTCTTTTCGGCGACTTTGAGTTTCCATTCGGAACCCGAGGAATTAATGGATTTAGGAAATAAAATAAAATCGGAAAAGCAGGTTCTGCGTCACATGATCGTCATAAAGAAGCCGCTTAAAATAGTTGAAATTCGCCGAAGAGTACCGCATATTCTCATGAATGAAACCAAAACGGAAACTACCCAAAAAATTACAGAAAAACCTAAAAAGGTCGAGATAAAAGAAATTGAGAAAAAATTGGAGGAAATCCTCGGCGAGTAATATGAATCTAAACAAGGTTTTCTTAGTCGGTCGCCTTACAAGGGATCCCGAAGCGAAATCCCTCCCTTCCGGGCTTCAGGTTACTTCATTCGGGTTGGCAACTGACAGGTTCTATACCGATAAATCTGGCCAAAAACAGCAGCAAACGGAATTTCACAATATCGTCCTTTTCGGAAGATTGGCTGAAATTGCTTCTCAATATTTGGGAAAAGGAGCTCTTGTTCTGGTAGAAGGACGACTCCAGACAAGAAACTGGAAAGATTCAACGGGCAATACCAAATACAGGACGGAAATCGTAGCAGAAGGTATGCAAATGGGTCCGAGAGCGGGCGGAAAATCGACCCCGATGTCTGAAAATCCGGGACCATCCCAGGAAATACAAAAAGAAGAAATACCGATAGTTGAAGAAGGAGGAGAAATTGACATTAAAGATATACCATTCTAAACATATGCAGTGTTATTTTTGCCAGCATAATTTGAAAGATATCGATTACAAAAACGTCAGCTTACTGAGGCGTTTTATTGCAAGTTCGGCTAAAATCAAATCGCGCGTAAAAACTGGCGCTTGTGCGAAACACCAAAGAAAAATTAAAACCGCGATAAAACGCGCAAGGAGCTTGGGATTAGTACCAACGAGCAGAGCTTAAAAAAAATCAGCCCTTTGGGGCTGATTTTTTGTTTATTTCAGGGCTATTGCTAAAATGGCTTTCTTAATTTTTTCTGCTATACCAGGATTTTCTTTAAGGAATGTCTTCGCCCCATCTATGCCCTGCCCCAATTTCGTATCTTCAAATTGCAGCCAACTTCCCGATTTTTGGACAACTCCGTATTTAATCCCCGTGTTCAAAAGATCGGATAAATAGGAAATTCCTTCATTATAGTAAATATCGAACTCCGTGGTTTTGAAGGGGGCCGCCACTTTGTTTTTCACTATTTTCGCTTTTACTCTGTTGCCTACGATTTCGTCACCGTGCTTTATCTGAGCTGTTCTCCGTAAATCTATTCTGACCGATGCGTAGAATTTCAGCGCAAGGCCGCCAGGCGTAGTTTCAGGGTTACCGAACATAATCCCAATTTTCATTCTCGTCTGATTGATGAATATGACTATTGTTTTTGTTTTCGCAATTATACCCGAAAGTTTGCGGAGGGCCTGGCTCATCAAACGCGCCTGAAGCCCGATTTGGAATTCCCCCATTTCTCCCTCTATTTCCTTTTGAGGAACCAAAGCCGCCACCGAATCCACGACTATTACGTCAACCTCTCCGGAACTGACCAGCGTTTCCACTATCTGCAAGGCCTGTTCCCCGGAATCCGGCTGTGAAATCAATAATTCATCGACATTCACCCCGATTTTTCTCGCGTAATCGGGATCCATTGCGTGTTCGGCATCGACAAAAGCGCCGACTCCCCCTCTTTTCTGAGCTTCAGCCAAAACATGGAGAGCTAAAGTTGTTTTCCCGCTACTTTCCGGCCCGTAAATCTCGACCACTCTTCCCCGTGGCATTCCTCCCACACCCAAAGCCAAATCAATTGAAACGGCTCCAGTAGGGACCACATCGACATTTGTCGATTGCACTTCCTTTAATTTCATAATGGAACCCTCGCCGAACCTTTGTTTTATTTCATCGATGGCTTCCTGCAAATCACTTTTTCCTTTGTCCTCCGCAGCTTTTTGGGAGGAGGATTTTTGTTTTATCATATTGTTTGATTGATTATATACAAATTTATACTTCTCCACTTTCGGTTTCTTCGGTATCGGGAGTTTTATACCCGTCATTATCTCCACCGCCGCCAAAAACTTCCCTGGGTTTTGCTCCTTCGCCTGGCCCTACCACCCCCCTTTCTTCCATTATATCGATCAACCTTGCGGCACGGGCGTATCCTATGCGCAACCTCCTTTGTAAAAGAGAGGCAGAGGCTTTTTTCGCCTCAATTACGACTCGCTTCGCTTCTTCGTACAACGGATCTTCTCCGTAAGAACCGTTGAATTCACCTTCGGGCATTTCAAGCGTCCTTCCCAAATCTTCTCTCATCCGATTATCCAAAACATCATCATCGATTTTAAATTCCGATTTTTGATTTTTCGAAGTTATGTAATTTGTAACTCTTTTCACCTCTTTATCCGAAATATAAGCTCCCTGGATTCTTCTCGGTTTGCCGAGCTCGGAAGAAAGGAAAAGCAAATCTCCCTGCCCAAGCAGTTTTTCCGCACCGGCCGAATCCAAAACAGTTCTTGAATCGACTTGGGAAGCAACCTGGAAAGTCACTCTTGCTGTTATATTCGCTTTTATTAAACCGGTGATAACTTCAACTGAAGGCCTTTGGGTTGCCAGTACCAGATGTATCCCGACGGCGCGCGACATTTGCGCCAGTCTTACGATTCCCGCTTCCATTTCGCGGCCTTTGGCAGCCATCAAGTCCGCCAATTCGTCAATAATCAAAACAATATAAGGCAGGATTTCGCTCCTATCGGCAACCTGCTGGTTAAAACTATCTATATCTCTTGCTCTTGCCGCTGATAAAACCTCGAACCTCCTCTCCATTTCAGAAATCAGCCAACGTAAAGAATTGACCGCCCTTTGCGAATCCAGAATCACCGGCGCCAACAGGTGCGGAAGTTCGTTATAAACGGGAAATTCCACTCTTTTGGGATCAATCAAAATAAGATTCAGAATTTCGGGAGAATTGCGGTAAATAAGGGATAAAATCAAAGTATTTAAAAATATTGTTTTACCGCTGCCGGTAGAACCCGCCACTAAAAGGTGCGGCATTTTCGCCAAATCGGTATAGATGGGAGCTCCTGAAACATCCCTTCCCAAAACGAGATTCAATGCCGCAGGCGAACTTTGGAAAATAGGGTTTGCTACCAAATCTTTAAGCCGCACTTTGGCTCTTACGCGGTTCGGAACCTCGATCCCGACAAGAGATCTGCCGGGTATCGGAGCTTCTATCCTTATGGGATGAGCCGCCAGAGACAGGGCCAAATCATTGGAAAGCCCTGTAATTTTCGAAAGCTTTACGCCTTCGGCAGGCTTGAAAGTGTATTGGGTTACGGTGGGGCCTATATTAATTTCCGACATTTCAACGGGTATGTCAAAATTCTGCAAAGTTTTTTTGATGATCGCTGAATTCATTCTTATATCGCCGCTTGTCGGAGTTTCTTTCCCCGAATCGAGCAAATCTATGGACGGAGCCTGATATGCAAAAGTCAGAGGTTTTAACCCTATTTCTTTAGTCTTCAGCTCAAGAGGTTGGACAGGTTTAATCTCTTGCGGTTGAATTTGGGACGAAACTTCTTCAATCCTTTTAACCTTGAATTGCGGGAAAAAGATCTTTTTAATCAATGACGGTTTTTCGGATATTTCTTCCTTTTCGCGCTTTTTGAATTCATCTTCTTCCTTTGAAGATTGCGGAGCCGGCTGAGGTTTCAGCAAAAACCAGAAAATCAAAAAACCGAAAAAAATAAAACCCCCAAAAATAATATAATTCACCCAGAGACCGAAAAATTTTAAAATCGGAAAAGCTATAAGATATCCTATCCAGCCGCCGTTTTTTAAACCGGGCTTTATTCCCTCCAATATACCGGAAAGTCCTAAAATCAGAACAAAAATTGCCAACAAAGTCGGCCAGAAAAATTTTTTATACTTCGTAATAAAAAAAACGATTCCTCCTAAAATAAAAATCAGGGGCATCAGGAATATTGTTTTTCCGAATAAAAACGAGAATACGCTTTTTATCTCACGGCCTGCACTTCCGGCGTGGCCAAAAAACGAAAGGACGAAAATTGCGGCTAAAATGAAAATCAAAATACTCCAAATCCAGTTTTTTGTTTCCTCGGGGAGATATATCTTGGGGAATTTTCTTTTTTCTTTTGAAGAATTTTTTTTCTCCGCCGGTTGGCGTTTTTTTTGATTTTTCTTCTTTGCCACCTTAGATAATTAACAGCTAAAATGAATAATATTTTATCGCGCTCGCCGAAATTATAGCCGTATTCTACTATTATAGCACAGACTTATACTCAAGATTAAGAACAAGTGTGATAAATACAAAAGGAGCACTGTATAAACGAGTGCTCCTGGATAATTAATTTTCCTTTTCTTTTCTGAAACCCGTACCGGCAGGTATTAATTTTCCGATTATGACATTTTCTTTCAACCCCTTCAGGCAGTCTTCTTTTCCTTCAAGCGAAGCCTTAATTAGAACACGGGATGTTTCTTGAAAAGATGCGGCTGATAAAAATGAATTTGTGGTCAAAGCGACCCTTGATATTCCAAGCAATACTGGCACGCCTTTGGCAGGATTTTTGCCTTCTTCCTTTAAAGCCGAGTTTATTTCCAAAAATTTTATCCTTTCAAGCACTTCACCCGGGATCAAGAATGAGTCTCCAGCGTCTTTCACTTTAACCCTGGAAAACATCTGTCTGACTATTATTTCGATGTGCTTGTCGTGTATCTGGGCTCCCTGAGAAACGTAAATTTTCTGGACCTCATTTACTATATAGCTTTGGGCTCTGGCAACTCCGGTCGCTTTGAATAACTCTTTCAAATCCAAACTCCCCTCACAAAGCGGATCTCCCTTTTTCACTTCTTTTGTCGGTTCCACCAAAATTCCGCATTTTGGAGGAATTTGATATTCCACAAGAGATGAATCTTTCCCTTCGGCGGATTTTTTAGCTCTGGCTTTTGCTTTTTCTTTTTCATCAGTTGGCTTTATCCTGATTATTCTGTCCGGAGTTATTTCCGAAACTATCCCGTCCACTTGAGAAATCGTCGCTTTCCCTCCGGGTATTCTTGCTTCAAAAATTTCCTGGACTCTCGGCAAACCAAAAGTAATGTCCGCACCGCCTGCAACTCCGCCCGTATGGAATGTTCTCATAGTAAGCTGGGTGCCGGGCTCACCGATTGCCTGGGCTGCCACAACACCAACCGCTTCTCCAAGCTTGATCGGTTTATTGTTACCCAAATCCCATCCGTAGCATTTTTGGCAGACTCCTCTTACCGAATTACAACTTAACGGGCTTCTGACATGAACTTTTTCTACGCCGAAATTAACGATTTCTTCTCCTTTTTCCAGATCGATGATTTCGCCCGCTTTGACGATTGTCTTTGATCTTCCAGATTCTCCCTCTTTGGGATGCGATTTCACGTCTTCCAAAACAACTCTGCCAACGATTTTCAAAAGAAAATTCTGGCCAAGATTATCGGCATCTTTTCGAAATATCTCAATACCCTTTATCGTTCCACAATCGCTTTCTGAAACGATAACTTCGTGGGCTACATCAACCAGCCTTCTTGTCAGATACCCGGCAGTGGATGTACGCAATGCGGTATCAGCGGTTCCTTTTCTCGCACCGTGCGTTGAAATAAAGTATTCCAAAACATCAAATCCTTCCTTAAAAGAGCTTTTTACCGGCAGTTCTATAACCTGTCCCGCAGGGTTGATAACCAGTCCCTTCATCCCCGCCATCTGTACCGGCTGGTTCCAAGAACCCCTTGAACCGGAATCGACAATCTGGAATACTGAGCCGTTTTCGGGCAAATTCTTCGGAACAAGTTTCTCGACTTCCGATTTGGTTTTTATCCAAATTTCGATGACTTTCGCGGTTTTTTCTTCTTTGGTCAAAAGCCCCCTCTTGTAATGATCTCCTATTTGTTCCGTAGCTTTTTCGGCTTCTTCGATAATTTGTTTTTTCTCAGGAGGTACTATGAGATCGTCTATCCCCCAGCTGATTCCCGAACGGGTTGCGTATTCAAATCCGAGGTTTTTAATCTTGTCCAGTGTTTCTTCGGTGACCTCAAGCCCGTATTTTACAATCAACTTGCTTGTTATTTTTTCCAAATCCTTAACTCTAACGAGGTTGTTCTGGAACGGAAAATCCAAAGGCAGGGTTTCGTTGAAAATTATTCTCCCTACGCATGTTTCGATAAATTCATCCGATTTTGTTCCCTTTATTCCTCGGACTCTTATTTTCTCCTTGACGCCTATCTGGCCGAATTCGTAAATCAAAATAGCCTCTTCGGGCGAACCGAAACTCTTAACCAGAAGCCCGCCATCCTCCACAATCTTGGTCATCCAATAACAGCCGAGAGAAATATCCTGATAAAGGGTAACTATCGGCATCCCGGTTGCGGGTTTCAAAAGATTCTGGGAAGCTAACATTATTTCTCTCGCTTCCTTTTGTGCGGTTCTGGACAGGGGCAAATGAACTGCCATCTGATCTCCGTCAAAATCGGCATTAAAGGCTTTGCAGACAAGCGGATGGACTCTTATTGATTCTCCTTCGATTAATACCGGCTGGAATGCCTGAATGCCAAGCCTGTGCAAAGTCGGAGCTCTGTTTAACAAAACAAGTTTCCCTTTAACCTCTTCTTCCAGAATCGCCCAAATTTCATCGGTTTCATCTTCGATAAGACGGGAAGCTCCTCTGACATTATATGCCAGTTCTTTTTCCAAAATTTTCCTTATTACAAACGGCTTGAAAAGTTCCAAAGCCATTTTTTTCGGCAAACCGCACTGATAAAGCTTCAGTTCTGGACCTACAACAATAACGGATCTGCCGGAATAGTCCACGCGCGTGCCCAAAAGATTCTGTCTGAATCTTCCTTGTTTCCCTTTCAGCATATCGGCCAAAGATTTCAATAATCTTCTGCCGCCCGTAGTCGCCTGCGTGGTCGTTCCTTTCCTCATTCCGTTATCTATCAGGGCATCAACCGCTTCCTGAAGCATTCTTTTTTCATTCCTGACGATTACGTCCGGAGCGTTAATTTCCAAAAGATATTTCAATCTGCTGTTTCTATTGATTACTCTCCTGTAAAGGTCGTTCAAATCCGAGGATGCATAACGGCCGCCGTCCAGCTGGACCATCGGTCTGAGGTCCGGAGGAAGTACCGGAAGCATGGTCAAAAACATCCACTCCGGTCTTAATTTTGCCTGAAGCATCCCCTGCAAAAATTTAGTTCTTCTGAGAATCTTTCTTCTGTTTATCGGAGTCGCCGTTTCCAGTTCTTTTTTAAGCTTGTCTATTTCCTGCTTTAAGTCTATTTTTTCGAAAATTTTCCTCAATATTTCTCCTCCTGTTCCTGCTTCAAAAACTTCGCCATATTTCAAAGACAACGTGTGATACTCGATTTCCGACAAAATTTTCAGCGGTTTCAGATTCAAAACTTCTTCCCGCGCCTTGTCCCTGGCAACTTTCAGATTGTCTGATTTCGTTTTTTCTTCTTTTTTGGTTTTTGCTTTTGATTTCTCTCCTTTCAATTTTGCCTTATATTCATTTTCTATTTCATCCAAAACTCTTTTTTTAGCTTCCTCATTTACGTTTGTAGTTATATAAGCCGCAAAGTAAATCAATTTCTCCAATTGAAACATCGGAATGTCTATAACCATTCCCATTCTTGAAGGCACTCCTCTCAAAAACCATATATGCGAACAGGGGCTGGCCAGTTTTATATGCCCCATTCTTTCACGCCTTACCGAAGATTTCGTAACCTCCACTCCACATCTGTCGCAAATTATGCCCTTATAGCGGATTCTTCTGTATTTTCCGCAATAGCATTCGTAATCCTTTTCCGGACCAAAAATTTTCTCGCAAAAAAGCCCGTCTTTTTCAGCCCTTTGAGTTCTGTAGTTTATGGTTTCCGGCTTTGTGACCTCACCCCGCGACCAGCTTAAAATATCTTCGGGCGAAGCTATTTTTATTCTTATTGATTCTAAGTCGGCTACTCTCATGGATATTTGCTATTTTATTATGTAATTATTTTTCGGATTCTTTTCCCGATTCTTCCCTGTCTCTCCTGTCTTCCATCGGCCTTTGTTTTTCTTTCACCTCGATATTCATGCCCAAAGATTTCAATTCGGCAAGCAGCAAGCTGAATGAAGCCGGAGTATTCGGCTCTTTTATCTCTTCTCCCTTCAAAATAGATTCATAAGTTGCCGCTCTCCCTGCCACATCGTCGGACTTTATAGTCAGCATTTCCTGCAAAATATGCGCCGCACCGTATCCTTCCAATGCCCATACTTCCATTTCTCCGAATCTCTGTCCCCCGAATTGAGCCTTGCCGCCAAGAGGCTGCTGGGTAATCAGGGAATAGGGCCCAATGCTTCTCATGTGTATTTTATCCTCAACCATGTGGATCAATTTCATCATATAAATTATCCCGACCGTGATTTTGCCGAAAAATGGCAATCCCGTTCTTCCGTCATAAAGAGTAACTTTTCCGTCTTCGGGAAGACCCGCTTTTTTCAATTCTTCTTTGATATCTTTTTCATTGGCGCCGGCTAAAGCCGGAGTAATCGCTATATAACCGAGTTTCTTTGCGGCGAAAGCCAAATGTGTTTCCAAAATCTGACCCAAATTCATTCTTGAAACGACGCCCAAAGGATTTAAAATAATATCCACTGGGGTGCCATCTTCCAAAAACGGCATTTCCTCGACGGGCAAAACTTTTGATATCACGCCTTTGTTTCCGTGCCGTCCCGCCAATTTGTCTCCCGCCTGGATCTTTCTTATTTCGGCGACTTCCACTTCGATTCTTTTGATTATTCCTGGCTCCAATTTATGTCCCAAATCCCTTGAGAAAATTTTAACGCCTATGACTCTCCCTCTTTTTCCGTGTTCCATGGTAAGAGAAGTGTCTTTTACCTCCCTGGCTTTTTCGCCGAAAATCGCCTTCAATAATCTTTCTTCGGCGGTCAAATCTGCTTCTCCTTTTGGCGAAATTTTACCTACCAAAATATCGTTGGGTCCGACTTCGGCGCCAATTCTGACTATCCCTTCCTCATCCAGATCCTTCAATTTTTCTTCCGAAACGTTGGGAATATCCGACGTAGTCATCTCGGGCCCGAGCTTCGTTTCCCTGATATCGCAACTGAATTTTTCGATATGGATGGAAGTATATGCGTCTCCTAAAACCAGCCTTTCGGAAATCAAAATGGCATCTTCAAAATTACCTCCTCTCCAGGAAGTGAAAGCAACCAGAATGTTTTGGCCCAAGGCCAATCGTTCATGTGAAATGGACCCTCCATCGGATAATACATCTCCCTTCTTGACGATTTGGCCTTTATTGACCGTCGGCTTCTGATGAAAACAAGTATATTGGTTGGTTCCTATAAAGGTCCTTAAGTTGTAAGTTTTATGTTTTTGATTTTTATCTTTAGGTCTTATGACAATATGGTTTGCGTCAAACTCGATAACGGTTCCGTCCTCTTCCGCAATTACTTCCTGGCCGGAATCTCTTGCGACTCTTTCTTCAACTCCGGTTCCTACAATCGGAGGTTCCGGCATAAGCAAGGGAGTCGATTGCCTCTGCATATTCGAGCCCATCAAGGCCCTGTTCGCATCATCATTCTGTAAAAATGGAATTAAGGAAGTGGCAACCGAAATCGATTGTTCCGAAGAAACGTCCATAAAATCAATCTTATCCCTGTCAACTTCGCCCGGCTCGCCCTTAATCCTTGCCGCAACTTTTTGCGGAATGATGTTTCTCTTTTCGCCAATGGGAACGTCGCCCGAAGCAATGTTATATCTTTCTTCCTCATAAGCATTCATATAATGGATTTCGGAAGTCACTTTTCCTTTTTCGACCTTAAAATACGGGGTTTCGATGAAACCGTAAGAATTCACTCTCGCAAAAGAGGCAAGGTGGGAAACCAAACCGATATTCGGACCTTCGGGAGTCTGTATCGGGCAAATTCTTCCGTAATGCGATGGCTGCACGTCTCTCACTTCAAACCCTGCTCTTTCCCTGGTCAGACCTCCAGGACCCGTGGCTGACAATCTTCTCTTGTGTTCCAGTTCGGCCAAAGGATTTTCATTGTCCATGAACTGGGATAATTGTGAAGAAGTGAAAAATTCTTTCAAAACGACCATAACCGGCCTGGGGTTGATAAGCTGAACGGGAGCCAGGGTGTAAACATCCAAAGTCGACATTCTGTCTTTGATGATCCTTTCCATCCGCATTATTCCGACTCTCATCCGGTTTATCAGCAATTCGGCCAACGTCCTGACTCTTCTGTTCCCCAAATGGTCAATCTGATCGGGTTTTCCTTCAGGATCGTTGTTGAGTCTGACGATTTCCCTCAAAGTTGCAGTAATGTCTTCGGGTTTCAGAACTCTGTCTCCTATTTTAATATCCTCTTCGCGTATGTCTTTTGGCTGCCCCTTCCTATTTGCTGACTTTTCTTTCTTTTCTCTCAATTCGGGCAACCGCTGCCATGTTCTCCATCTCCCGACTTTTGACAAATCGTATCTTTCAAAATTAAAAAAAATGTTCAAAATCAGCTCTCTGGCGGTATCGGGGGTTACCATATCACCCGGTCTCAACCTGTTGTAAATTTCAACCAGGGCTTCTGCCTGGTTGTGAGTAAAGTCCCTTTTCAAAGTCTCTTCTAGATAATTGATTTTCCCGGTATTCACGTCTTTGAAAAGTTCTCTTATCGAAAGATCGTTATCTATACCAAAAGCGCGCAATATAGTGGTTGCGGCAACTTTTCTTTTTCTGTCGATTTTTACGCCGATAAAACCGGTAGGTTCCGTTTCAAATTCCAGCCAGGCACCCCTGTTCGGGATGACTTTCGCGCCAAAATGGTTTCTCCCTCCTGAAGTCTGACTTGTTATAAAAACCCCGGGCGAACGGATGAGTTGGGCTATGGCGACTCTTTCCACTCCGTTGACGATAAACGTTCCCCGCTCCGACATAACGGGAAAGTCGGTCAGGAAAACCTCCTGCTCTTTTATTTCCTTGGTTTTAAGGTTAACCAGCCTTGTTTTAACTTTTAGCGCGGCTTCGTAAGAATCATTATTCAGCCTGGCATCCAAATCATTTTTGTATTTCGGTTCATCCAGCTTATAATCTAAAAACCAAAGCTCCAATTCCTTACCGGTATAGTCCCTAATGGGAGATGCTTCCTGCAGAAGTTCCTTTAATCCCTTATCCCAAAACCACTGCCAGCTTTCTTTTTCCAAAGACAAAAGATAAGGCAAGGGAAGAGATAATTTTGCCTTGCCAAAATTTTTTACTGAAATTTTAGTTTCTTCCATACTAAAATAGTTTTGCTTAATAGCAAAAAGGCCCTAAATGTTTCAAGATTTTTAGGGCGGGTTTTCGTTTATTTTATAAATGCGGAGCCAAATATTTAAACAGAAAACGATACTTTTTTACTGTTTATAAGTATAAAACCTAACAGAAAAATTTTCAAAGTATCTTCAGAAAAACACTAAATTGAAGTATAACAAAAGCCAAAAAGACTGTCAATAGCCGGAAATCAATCTTTCAATGAATTGATTTTGTCTATTACATCCTGATTCCCAGGATTCAGCTCCAATACTTTTTCAAATTCGGCAATCGCCGAATCTTTTTCTCCCTTTGAAGAATAAATTATTCCCAAAACATAATGTGCGTTGGAATAATTCGGGAATAAAAAGACAACTCTCTGCAGGATTGAAGTCGCTTCGTCTGCCCGATTGTTGTTGTAATACATTCTTCCAAGCTGGAAGAGAACTTCCGCATCAAACGGATTGGATGCGGCAAGATTTTCCAGTTTTGTCACAGCATCATTCAAGCTTCCTTCCCCCTCGAGTAAAAGCGCCTGCTGGATAACGGCATCAGGATAATTGGGTTTCAATTCCGCGGCTTTGTCAAAATTTTTTTTAGCATCATCGAGCTTTCCCGCCAGCAACAATTTCCCTAATTCTGTATAAAGTACGGGGTTTGCAGGATCCAATTCAATTGCCTTGGAAAATGCTTCTATCGCCAATTCGTTGGCGCCCTGCGTAAATAACCTTACTTCCCGATAAATAATGCCGAGATTTTCTAAGGCGGCAGCTGAATTAGGAGAAATCTGAACCGCTCCCTTAATTGTTATCTGTTCCTCGGCAGACGCGTCAGGAAAAACGCATATCTTGCTCATCGTAAGGCCTCTGGCGTAAGCGATGGCCAGAGAAAAATCGCAACTTAATTTACCCATATCCTGTTCTGCATCCGATTTTCCCGCCTCTCTGAGGACTTTTGCCAAATACAATCTTGATAACAGAATTTTATATTGGATCCGGTAGGGGTTCAAAGATGCGGCCTTCTCTAAATAAGAAATCTGGGTTGTTTCATCCTCCGCAAGAAAGGCTTTTGCATAAACCGAATCTGCAATATAAAATCTGGCGCCAAAAATACACATTCCCGCGAATCCGATGAGCACCATTATGAATACCACGTTGAGAACCAGGCCGATTTCCGGAAATTCTTTGAAAGAGTATTCCAATGCTCCGAAATTCTTCTGCCATCGGGAAAGACTTAATCCCAAAATTAACCAGAAGACAAATGCCAAAACTGTATTTTGATAATAAAAAAGCTGGCTGACCACTAATGCTAAAAATACTAACGACAGAGGCAGGATATAATTATCTCCATCTGCTGCCACTGTATCCGCTTTTGCCATTATCCAAATGATGATCAGGAATAATCCTATAATGATCAAATAGGCCAAAATTCCCAAAAATCC
>JAZDIT010000050.1:0-2950 GCA_043804755.1 Patescibacteria group bacterium
ATAAAGTATTGTCGGAATTCCTTCCTCTTACCCCCTGAGGTTTGTCCAACAGATGTTTTTTGGCTATTTTCTTGCCGGAAATTTTTGTAATCATGTCCGCCAGTTCATCAATGGTCACCAATCGGTCAGAACCGATATTCAGCGGCTCTTTGATATCTGATTCCATCAATTTGAAAAGTCCCTCAAGACAATCATCTATATAGCAAAAACTTCTTGTCTGCTTTCCGTCACCCCAAATTTCAATCTCGTCGGGATCAGACGCCAAAGCTATTTTTCTCGACAGGGCCGCCGGCGCCTTTTCCTTGTTGCCTTCATAGGCTCCTTCCGGACCGTAAATATTGTGGAAACGAGCGATCCTGACATCTAAACCGAAATCCTGATGATAATCCTGATACAATCTTTCGGAAAATAATTTTTCCCATCCATACTCATTATCAGGATCGGCGGGATAAGCATCGGATTCTTTCAAAGCAGTAACCGCACAATCCTTTTGTTTGCATATCGGATATATACACGCAGAAGAGGAGTAAAATAACCTTTTGATTCCTTCCAGACGGCTGGCTTCGGCCATATTTACATTTATAAGGACGTTATCCCTCATTATTTCTGCTTTCACATCAGTAATAAAACCTATTCCCCCCATATTTGCCGCCAAAGTATAGACTTTATCGATTCCTTTTACGGCTTTTTCGCAGTTCTTTGGATCTCTCAAATCCAGAATCAGAAATTCGTCAGCCTCGTCCTTTGACGAAAACTCCGGGTATTTGATATCAACTCCTCTTACCCAATACCCCTTTTTCTTCAGAAACCTGACCAAGTGGTGTCCGATGAATCCTCCGGCACCAGTAACTAAAATTTTTTCTGACATATTCTTTTTGTTATCTTCCATTAAATTTTATTATCAGCTTAATTCGTTTTTATATCTCCAAAAATCGTTTTATAGAATCCGGGAATTTCTTCGCCAGCCAGGAGCTTGATTGAATTTTCCCGCCTTGCCCGACGTTAAAAACCATTTTGCAGTTTATTTTTTTACAAACTTCCACTTCGGGGACATTATCTTTCACCCTGTCGCCACCGTTTGCGAATATGTCCGGTTTTAAATCAGCCAACTCTACGCATACGCTCATATCATCCGGATTTTCGCAATGACGGGTTATCAACACCTTGTCAACAAATTTCAATGATTCGATGATTTCCTTCCGCTCGTTTTCTGTCATAAGAGTGAACCCTTTCTTCTTTTTCAGCCAATTATCGTTATTCAGAATAACCACGAGCTCGTCGCCAAGCGCTTTGGCTTTCTGGAATAACCTTGTATGGCCGATATGGATGGGGTCAAATCCCCCGCTTACGGCCACCACAATTCTTTTGTTCTTCTTTTTGCTTACCATTTTTTGATAGCTTCTTTTGTTTTATCTCTTAATTCCCTGTAAGCATTGTAGATTTTCCTTTCGGCTTTAGGGGACAATAAACGCAAAATCTCGTCACCCCAGATTCTGTAAGTGCCGCCGACTTTGTAAGCCGTTATAATGCCGCTTTTAAGAAGCCGTTTAATCGTGCTCTCGCTTATTTTCAAAAAATCCTGGGCTTCTTTTGTGGTGTAAACTTCTTTTGGGTTTATCTCCGTCATATTTATATCTTCTTTAAGTATAATAGAGGTATCAAAACAGGTCAATAGGTATCAATATGG
Organism: Patescibacteria group bacterium; assembly: GCA_043804755.1. GTDB lineage: Bacteria > Patescibacteriota > Minisyncoccia > Minisyncoccales > JAQTPW01 > JAZDIT01. The sequence goes on from JAZDIT010000050.1 coordinate 1,688, forward strand.
ATTATTCACAACCGAAAACAAACCCCCTCCTTTTTGCAAAAAGGAGGGGGCCGAAAAACTAATTAATTCTATCTTCCCAAAAGCGCGTTAAGTTTGGCTCTGGTTGCCGGTCCGACAAATCCAGTTCCCGAAGTTAATCCGGAAGGTGTCAAGACTTCGGCTCTGTATTTCTCCTGGAAACGGATTACTGCGTTTCTGGTCAAAGCTCCAAACATCGTGGTTTCCTGGCCGGGAGATCCCACTCCGGAAAGAGCCAATCTGGTTGCTGCATCGGAATTCAGGACAATCTGCAGATATTTAACATCCAGCGAAACCATGCCCGTGCTCAAATTATTCTGGAAAGTGAAGCCCACGGGAATTCCTGCAAAAGTTTGTCCGCCTCCCATCATCTGAGCCAATTGTAATTGAAGCTGGGCAATTAATGCTGTAATCCTTAGAATCTCGGCCTGCAGCTGCTCCTGGAGCGTTTGGCCGGGTGTTACAGTGACTTCTCCGCTCGCCGGGGTGGTAAATGTCAAATCACTATAATAACCGGCGTTTCCGGTGACATCCTGCGATTTTATCTGATAATGATATGTAGTTAAGGGTGAAAGTCCTGTCAGAGTTACTGAATGGGAAGTGGCATAAACTGTTGTTTTAACTTCTGTTCCGTATAGTATGCTGGTCCCGTAGACTACCCAGGAAATGGATGCTTCGTCTGTTTTCCAGCTGATATTAGCGGAAGTACCTCCCAAGTTTGTTCCAATCTGGGAAATCTGTGGAGCAATGGTATCGGCTGGAGTTCCTCCTCCACCCCCGGCTCCTCCCCCGCCTCCTCCAGTCACCGTATATCTAAAAGATTTTACGTTTGAAGGAACCGTTCCCCCGACGTCATAACATGCAATGGCTTTTAAAGTCTTACTTGAAGAGATTGTAATAGCTCCGCCATAAAGGTTCCCGGTGGCAGGACATGCGGGAGTCGTGCCATTCGTTGTATATCGTATAAAAGTGGAATCTGTTGCTGTCAGGGTTACCGAAAAGGAAGCTGATGAAGAAAATCCGTCCGCTTTGCTCGCTACCGGATCATAGGGAACACCTCCCTCCCAGCCGCTTTCCAAACCGCTCTCTAAAGTTCCGATAACTTCATCTGCTATTGCAGGCAGAATTGAAACGAAAAACAGGAATAATGCTGACGACAAAAATAAAGGTAATATTTTTCTCATAACAAATTGAATTCTTTAACTTTAATAATTATCTGACGCTGCGCCCCCCGTCCCTCGCTTG
>JAZDIT010000051.1:0-2429 GCA_043804755.1 Patescibacteria group bacterium
CAGCAGATAATAATTTTTGATGAAGGAACAGATAGTTCTTTTGATCCTATCTGGAGCCAGAGTTTAAGCGAGGAATTCGCGCTCGGCACTTTCTACCAAACCGTTACTTCCGACGATAAAGTTTTTCTCGATACCACGGAGTATGATGATTATTATTCCGATGGTTCATTTACGACTGTTCACCACGAATTCATACAGACGGAAAATTTTCAAATGTTCAGGGCAACAACCAATTTGCCCGCCGGCACCGGGATCAGCGCGACCTTAGAAAGCTCGGACGATGATTTCGAAACGGTCAAAGATTATTTGGATATAAATTTACTTAACGGAGCCAGAAACTACGACGCATTCCAATTGGAAGACGCCAAATTTTTCCGGGTCGTATTCGATTTTCATACCCAAAATACGGCCGTTACCCCCGAGCTAAGTTATTTTGAAATTCAGGGTTTTGTCGCGGAATCCCAGGAATCGCAAGTTGCGGATACTTTGAGCGAAGTGATAGATTCGGTTACCACATCAACTGAAGCTACAACTTCTTTAGAAAATTTCGGTGCGACGAATCCGGAAGGATTTTTTGGACAACTGATGGGGATGGTGAGATTAGCGATAGATGCCATTACGGGATTGCCCAGGATGATTATAGAGGGCACAGTTGCGGTCAGTAACGGATCGTTTGAACAGATTATAGACGTGGCTAAAACTGCCATAGGAGGCAAGACTATAACCATAGACAATAGCACTCCTGATTCCGAATTGGAAATCGAAAGCGAAGACGATGAAAATATTTCTTTTGTCACTTACAGTATTGTTGCTGCCAGAAGGGAAATCATCCTTTCGGGTTCCGGGAAACTTAGCATGGCCGAAAACAACAGTGCAAGAGCGGAAATTTTCTTCCATCCGTCTTTCAGCGCGCTGGTATCGGATGAGATAAACGTTATTGTCACGCCGACTTCTTATATAAGTGGTCTGCTTTTCGTTTCCGAAAAAAGCAAAGAAGGATTTGTCGTCATAAATCCAAATTACAAAGACAGGTTTGAAGGTACGTTTGACTGGATTGTCATCGCTCATCTGTTGAATCCCGAAAAAGCGCAGGAAATTTTGGCGCGTACGACGGAAGATATCGCCTATCAGGAAGACGAAACAATTGAAGCGGAGGTAAGTTGTTCCCACGAGGGAATCCGGCGGGGCTGCGGTTCCTATATCGGAGCTTGCGAGCCGGGAAGACAAGTTTGTGAGAACGGGGTGTGGGGAGAATGTATCGGAAGATTTGGGCCGGCAGAAGAAGTATGCGACGGAATTGATAATGATTGCGATGAGCAGATAGATGAAAATCTGCAGTGCGGAAATTCCGGCGATAATCAGAATTCAACCGCTACGGAAAATGTGATTCAACCGGAAGATAATGTTGAACCGACAACGACAACAGAACCAGCGGTTAACCCGCCCCAAGGCAATCCGACAACAACAGCGCAATAAAAAACATGTATTTTTTTGAAGAATTAAAAGAATTGAGAAAATTTATCATAGCCTGTCTGGCAGTATTTATTTCTTTTACCGCATTGTTTTTTCTGTTCCCATTGCAAAAATCTTTTTCAATGCATTTCTTGGAACAAATCAAAAATGATTTGGTTCCCGCTGGAGTGTCTTTGATAACCACAAATCCCATGGATGCTTTCATGTCTCAGATAATGGTTTCGTTTTTTCTGGCGCTTGCGATAAGTTCTCCGTTTTTCCTTTACAGAACAATCAAATATCTGACGCCCGCCTTATATGAAAAAGAATCCAGAGCTATATTTAAAATTCTGGTTCCTTCCTCTGTTTTATTTCTGTTAGGATGCGCCTTCGGCTATTTTTTGCTGATTCCTTCAACTTTTAAAATCCTTTATTCTTTTTCCTTAACCATGGGAGTCCAATCTTTTTTTGGAATAAAAGATTTCATAACCACTGTTTTGGTTTTTATGATGGTCAGCGGAGTGCTTTTCCTTCTGCCCGTTTTCATGGTTTTGTTGAGCAGATTCGGACTTATTGAAGCCGGATTTTGGAGGAAAAACTGGAGAAATGCCGCATTTTCCATAGCTGTTTTCTCTGCTATAATAACCCCAGACGGAACCGGAATTACAATGATTCTATTGTTTTTACCGCTGATAGCGCTTTATTTTTTAGGTTCATTGGGTAATAAAAAATACGCAAAGGTCGCGAAAATTAAAAACATAAATAATTTATAAAAACATGATCGGAGTTCCCGAAATAATCATTATTTTAATAGTAGCCGGAGTGCTTCTTTTCGGAGGCAAAAAGGTTACCGAATTCGCAAGGTCTTTGGGAAAATTTTCGTCTGAGTTTAAGAAAGGAAAAATGGAAGCGGAAAAAGAGTTAAAAGACATACAGGATGTAACAAAAGATGCAACTGGAGAGTCGAAACAAGCGCC
>JAZDIT010000052.1:0-4834 GCA_043804755.1 Patescibacteria group bacterium
CAGTTTTAAGCTCATTCGGTGCTCTTCGGGCCTTATTTCCAAAATTTCGAAATCGTAAGTGTCTCCCACTTTCAGGACTTCTTCCATTTTGGCCTTGGTGCCGAATTCAGAAATATGGCAGAGCCCCTGGATCTTCGAAGTTATTTCCACGAATGCGCCGAAGGGATTGAATTTGGTCACTTTTCCTTTTACGGTATCTCCTTTCTTATATTTTTCCTCAACTTCAGACCAAGGATCCTTTTTCAATGCTTTCAGGGAAAGCGAGACCCTGTCGTCTTTTATTTCAATTATTTTTGCCTTTACCTTGTCTCCAACTTTCACTATTTCAGACGGATCTTCAACAATAGCCCAATCAAGTTCCGATATATGAATAAGCCCCTCCAAAGCCTCCTCGGGTTTTGCATCAACGGGGAATTTTATGAATGCCCCGAAATCGACAAGTCCCGTAATCTCTCCCTCGGCGACATCTCCGACGCTGTATTTTTTCAGAATCTCCCTGATTTTTTCAGTTTCCTTTGCCTTTTCCGAGAAAATCAATTTTCCTTCCCGCGGTTCCAGATCAAAAACCTTTACTTCCATGTCGGTGCCTATAAATTTTTGGAGTTCCTTTAATATTTTACTTACATCGCCCCCTTCCACTCTCGGATAATTCTGCGGGGAAAGCTGGGAAACCGGTAAAAATCCGGAAACCCCGTAAGCTTCGGCCAGAAGTCCGCCTTTGTTGGCTCCTGAAATTTTCACGGTTACCAGTTCGCTGCCGTCCTTCAGTTGTTTTAATTTTTCCCAGTTCAATTCCTGGCCGGCCTGGCTTACCGATAATTCAAAATATCCCTCTTCATTTTCGAAATCTGTGACTTTTACGAAGATAGTGTCGCCCGATTTCAAATTTCTCAGGGCTTCCTTCGCTTCGTTGAATTCTTTACCGTAGATTATTCCGGCCCCTACGGAACCAAAATCCACGTACATTGCACCTTTTTTCAAGCCGATGATTTTTCCTTCGATGATTTCTCCGATTTTCGGCGTTCTTGCCGCACCGGTTTTTTCTATTTGTTCTTTCATGTATTATTATTTCGGTGAAATCCGAGATTTTTTCTCAAAATTTCACAATAATTCAATTTACATCATATTTTTTAATTATGCAAGAGGTTGGTTCCGGCCTTTTGGGGGGGAAAGGGGTTAGCCCCGTTAGAAGTTTTATCAAAGAAAGTGGTAGTACCAACAACCAAAGACGAAGTCGGCTTCGCCTTATGTTAAAAATATTATCAAAGCCTTTAGATGAACTTCTAACGGGGTTGAGGCGGAATTTATTTTGTGATAATATTTATTAAATGGATTATAAAATTACAAAATAATTTTAATTTTTTTATTTTGTTAAAAATATGCAAATTATTTGGAAAGGACAGTCCTGCTTTCAAATTGCGACGCAAAAACTGAAGAACAATCAGGTGAATATTATAATAGATCCTTACGGGGAAGAAATCGGGTTGAAGCCTTCTTCACAGGCCGCCGACATAGTTCTTGTCACCCACTGTCATCCCGATCACAACAATGTAAAATCGGTTTCGGGTACGCCTTTTGTTATAGAAGGGCCGGGCGAGTACGAAGTGAAAGATGTTTACATACAGGGTATTCCTGCTTGGCATGATGATTCCCAGGGGAAGGAGCGGGGAGTAAATACTATTTATACTCTCGATGCTGAGGATCTGCGGGTTTGTCATCTAGGAGATTTGGGCCAGAAAGAATTGACCAATGAGCAGCTCGATAAAATCGGAGAAGTTGATATTCTGATGATTCCCGTAGGAGGGATAGCAACCATTTCCGCAAAAGATGCGGTAAAAATAATGGGGCAGATAGAACCCAAAATAACCATACCTATGCATTATCAGATTCCCAAACTGAAGGTAAAACTGGAGGGTGTGGAAGGATTTTTAAAGAACTTGGGAATAAAATCGGTAAATCCCGAGCCTAAATTATCCATAAAAAAGAAGGATATCTCGCCCGAAGAGGCAAAGATAATCGTTCTGAAGCCCTAATTTATGAAGTTTTTGGAAAAAATTCAAAATTTGCCGCTCAAGAAAAAGAAAATAATTTTATGGGCGTTAATGATAATTATAGGGGGAACGTTATTTATTTGGTATATCGAAGACGTGCAGGAAAAATTCGGAAGTTTGAATATTGAAAATTTAAAAGAAGGATTAGGTTTGCCTCGGCTTCAGGAAGAATTGAATAATTTGCCGAAATTGGAAATACCGGGAATCGAATTCTCCGGGACTTCAAGCGGATCGACTTCCAGCGAATCGGCAGAAACAGAATAAAAGAAATCATATATGGCAAAAAAGAAAACACAAAAAAAGAAAATAGCGAAAAAAGCGGTTAAAAAGCAGAAAGTCAAAAAAGCGATTAAACCAAAAAGGATTGTAAAAGCCGTGAAAACCGCAAAAAAAGGTAAGGTTGGAAAACCGGAAGAAGTTCTAATTGCCGCCGAGAAAAAAGAAACTCCGAAAAAGACATCAGCCGAAAACATTGTATCGCGCGAAATAAGCACGGAAATGAGGGATTCCTACATAGATTACGCGATGTCCGTTATCGTTTCCCGCGCGCTGCCCGACGTGAGAGACGGGCTAAAACCCGTTCACCGCAGAATTTTATATGTGATGCACGAAGACGGTCTCCGTCACGATGCCAAATTCAGAAAATCGGCGACGGTGGTCGGCTCCTGTTTAGGCAGATACCATCCGCACGGCGATGTGGCGGTTTACGATGCTTTGGCGAGAATGGCACAGAATTTTTCTCTGAGATATCCCTTGATTGACGGCCAGGGGAATTTCGGTTCAGTTGATGATTCTCCAGCTGCCATGCGTTATACCGAATGCCGGATGTCAAAAATTGGGGAAGAAACTTTAAAGGACATAGAAAAAGAAACGGTTGGGTTTGTGGATAACTACGACGGCACGAGGAAAGAACCGATAGTCTTACCTTCTCCTCTTCCCCAGCTTTTGCTTAATGGTGCAATGGGCATTGCTGTAGGGATGGCAACCAATATCCCAACGCATAATTTATCCGAAGTTTGTGATGCCACGATTTATCTGATGGACCATCCAAAATCAACAACGGAAGATTTATTCCAATTCGTAAAGGGTCCGGACTTTCCGACTGGCGGAGAGATATTCGACCAAAGGGGGATACTCCAGGCTTATTCGCAAGGACAAGGGCCGATTTTAGTTCGTGGTAAAGCCGAAATATCGGAACAGGAAAAAACCGGAAGGCAGCAGATAATAATTTCCGAGATTCCTTTTCAGGTCTCAAAATCCACTTTGATAGAACAATTTGCTAATCTTGTCCAAGAGAAAAAAATAGATGGTATAAAAGATATCAGGGATGAATCGGATAAAGAAGGGATGAGAATCGTTATTGATCTGCAAAAAGATTCATATCCTCAAAAAGTTTTAAATCGCTTATACAAATTTACAGAGTTGCAGAGAACTTATCATTTAAACATGCTTGCTTTGGTTGACGGAATCCAGCCGAGAGTTTTGAATCTGGTGGAGGTGTTGGGATATTTTCTGGACCACAGAAAAGACGTAATTTATAAGAGAACCAAGTTCGACTTAGGCAAGGCCAAAGAGAGAGAACACATTCTTGAAGGTTTACAGAAATGCTTGGCCCATATTGATGAGGTAATCAGGATAATCAAGAATTCGGCCAGTCGGGAAGATGCTCAGAAGAATTTGATGAAGAGATTCAGACTTGATGAAATCCAGGCCAATGCCATTCTGGAAACCAAGCTCGCTGCCTTGGCTAAACTGGAAAGGAAGAAAATTGAAGATGAATTGGTTCAATTGAAAGCCTTGATAAAAGAGCTTACTACCATTTTGAATAGTCCGCAGAAGATAGATGGAGTTATCAAAAAGGAATTGAAAGAATTGCGGGAAAATTATGGCGACGAGAGAAAAACCAAGGTGCACGTCCAGGCGGTTGGTGAAATAGCGGAAGAAGATTTGATTCCTGCCGAAGAAACGATTGTTACCCTCACTCAAGGAGGATACATCAAAAGAATAAATCCCGAAGCGTATAAAATTCAGAAAAGAGGAGGTAAGGGGCTTGTCGGCATGAAGACGGTTGGTGAAGATATTGTGGAACATTTCCTGACAGCGAATACCCACGATAATCTTTTATTCTTTTCAGATTCGGGAAAGGTTTTCAGAAGTCCCGTTTACGAAATCCCCGAAGGTCAGAGAGTGGCAAAGGGAAGAGGACTTTTGAATTTTCTGGAGATTTCTCCGCAGGAGAAAATTCTGTCTTTGATTCCAACGGGCAAGAAAGACCAAGTGTTGGGGATAAAGTATTTAGTAATGGCTACGCGCGATGGTATAATCAAGAAAACGACATTATCCGAATTCGATAATGTCAGAAAGTCGGGTTTGATAGCCATTACGCTCAAGAAAGACGATTTGTTGAAGGGAGTGGCAAAAAGCACCGGTGAGGACGATATAATTTTTGTCACTAAAAAAGGAAAGAGCATCCGTTTCAAGGAAAAGATGATGAGGGAAATGGGAAGACCTGCTTCCGGGGTGAGAGGGATGAGATTATCAGGTGGAGACAAATTGGTTGGAATGGACGTGTTTCCTTTGCCTAAAACCAAAGATGAAAAGAGATATTTGTTCGTGATTACCGAAAACGGTTACGGAAAAAGAACGGATATTAACGAATACAGATTACAGGGGAGAGGAGGGAGCGGAATAATCACGGCAAAAGTCACTCCGAAAACCGGGGAAATCGTGGCGTCAAAGGTTTTGTTGGATCAGGAAGATCTTATCGTTATTTCCCAGGGAGG
>JAZDIT010000053.1:0-2005 GCA_043804755.1 Patescibacteria group bacterium
AGCGTTTGGAATATCCACGCCGACCTCCACGACGGAAGTCGAAACAAGAATATCGATTTTTTTGTCCCTGAAGTCCTTCATTATTTTTTCCTTTTCTTCTGTTTTCATTTTCCCGTGAAGCATCCCTATTTCCAGATCAGGAAAAATTTCTTCAGCCAGTTTTTTATATTCCTGCTTTACCGCTTTTACGTCCATCCAGGAAAATTTTCTTAGGTCAGTTCCTTCTTCATAATTCATGATTCCTGATTCAGTTTTTGGCGGCTCGATTCTGGGGCAGATGACAAACGCCTGCCTTCCTTCTTTCACCTGTTCTCTGACAAATTCGTAAGTTGCTTTTTTATCTTTTGGCTGGATTACCTTAGTAAGTATTTTTTTCCTGCCCTTGGGCAACTCATCAATGACCGACAAATCGAGGTCGCCGTATACCGTCAGGGACAGAGTGCGGGGGATGGGGGTGGCGGTCATAGAAAGCAAATGGGGAATAAAATCCTTTTGTCTGCAAAGCTTTGCCCTTTGCTCCGTTCCGAACCTGTGCTGTTCATCAATTACAACCAGGGCCAGATTGCTGAATTGTACAGGCGTTTTTTCTTTCGTTGTCGGCGTTGAATCCTGGATTATGGCATGGGTGCCTATCAAAATATCGATTCCTCCTTCTTTGATTTTTACAAACAGTTCCCTTCTCGTCGTTTTTCCATTTTCACAATAACTTTCTTTTCCCGTCATCAATGCGATATCCAATTTAAAATCTTTCAGGATAGTATTTATCGTTTTATAATGCTGCTTTGCCAAAATTTCGGTGGGCGCCAAAAAAGCGACCTGATAGCCATTTTTTGCCGTATTTAGGGCCGCAAGAGCCGCAACTACGGTTTTGCCGGAACCCACATCTCCTTCCAGGAGGCGGTTCATCGGTTCCGGTTTTTCCAGATCTTTCAATATCTGCCAGGCCGATTTTTTCTGTGCGTCGGTCAGCTTAAACGGTAAGCCGTCGGTGAATTTCTTGATCAGGGGCAAATCCAAAGGTATCGGAAGAGCTTTCTCCTGGGACAATTTCATTCTTTCCCGCAGGACCACGAGAGAAAGGTCGAATAATTCTTCAAATGAAAATCTTTTTTTTGCTTCGTTGGCAAGTGCCAGCGAATCGGGGAAATGAATTTGCCAGATCGCTTTTTGAACCGGTAAAAAATTGTATTTTTTGTTTATTTCTTTCGGGAGTGTGTCAGGGATACTGTTTTTTAATCGCATCAAAATCGGTTTTACGATGAATCTGAGCCATTTTGAAGACAACCCTTCGGTTTCCGGATAAACGGGAATCAGCCCTCCCGTATGGTTTAATTCTATATCAGCTTCCCTGAAGTTTTCCGGCAGTTTTTCGTAAGCCGGATTTGACAGATAAATGGATTTTCCCTTGCCCGAAACTTTTCCTGCAAGGCAGACATAAGTTCCCTTTTTGAAGGTATTTATGAGATAGGGTTGGTGAAACCACATCGCTTTTAATTTTCCGGTTTCATCCGTAAGGGTCGCCTGGGTCAGCATCATATGCCTTCTGGAAGTCCTTATATTTTTGATTTCCGTGATTTCCCCCTGGAAACAAAAAGGCCCTCCCACTTCGGCTTTGGAAATCGGGATTAAATTGGAAAAATCCTCATAACGATGAGGAAAATGAAAAATGAGCTGGCCGGCGTTTTTTATATTCAGCCTTCTAAGTTTTTTCTGGTAAGCCGGCCCGACTCTTGGAATCTCTTCAATTGGAGTGGAAAGATCCATATTCGTAAAGTTTGTGTCCCCGGGAGGAATCGGACCTCCAAGCTCTGGGTCCGCAACCCAGCATTCTATCCATTGAACTACGGGGACAGGAGAAATTTTGCAGAAACTTCGTTAAATTTAACACGAAATTAAGTCGAATTCAATCCGCTGACAAGATCAGGATTGCCCTGAATCGCATTGAAGGGGAAATTGACGTAGGCTGATTTTATGAGTAGAATATAAAAGTAATTGGAGAGGTCCT
>JAZDIT010000054.1:0-13669 GCA_043804755.1 Patescibacteria group bacterium
AAGATATTTTTTGAAACATTGGAAAAAATCGCAAAGGAAGACAGGAGCGTTTTTCTGCTGTCCTGCGATTTGGGCGTAAAATTCCTCCAGAATTTCCAGAATATCGATCCTGGAAGATTCGTTAATATGGGTATTGCTGAGTCAAATATGATAGGGGTTGCCGCGGGCATGTCTATGTCGGGTAAGAACGTCTATTGCTATTCGATCATTCCGTTTTTAATAATGCGGACTTTTGAGCAAATAAGGATAGATCTTTGTTATAACTATCTGAACGTGAAATTGTTGGGCGCCGGCGGAGGATTGGTTTACGGAATGGAAGGCATGACCCACCACGCCGTTGAGGACATTGCCATAATGAGGGCGCTTCCCAATATGACGGTCGTTGCTCCCGGAGACGTAAGAGAGTCGGAAGCTTTGGCGAAAGCATCGGTTTCTTTTCCCGGTCCCCTGTACATCCGTTTTGGCAGGGATGCAAATCCTGTGATTCACGGAGATGATTTCAAATTTGAGATAGGAAAAGGAATAATCGTCAATGAAGGAGAAAATGTTTGTTTGATTGTCACCGGAACAATGCTTTACACTGCTAAAATTGTTTCAGATAGCCTCAGGGGAAAAGGAATCAATCCAACTTTGATCAGCATGCATACAATAAAACCGATTGATGAGCAGTTGATTCGTGAGTGCGCCAAAAAATACGATTTCATTTTTACGCTGGAAGAACACAGTATCTTGGGAGGATTAGGAGGAGCGGTCGCGGAAGTTCTGGCTGAATCCAAATATGGCGGAAATTTCAAGAGGATAGGGATACCGGACAAATATTCTTATCCCGACATCGGCGGCTGGGATTATCTTTGCAAAAAACTGGGAATCGATTCCGGCTCGATAACGCAATTAATCTTGAAAACAGTAAAATAGAATATGAATTATAAAGTAAATTTTATTAATTCAAGCTATCGTCGATATTACAAAGCTCATAAAAAAGAGATATTGAAGGCAATTGATAAATGCTTTTCTCTGGGTAATTTTGTTTTGAGGAAAGATGTGCTGGAGTTTGAAGGAAAGCTGGCAAAATTTGTGGGAACAAAGTATGCTGTCGGCGTTAATTCCGGAACAGATGCTTTAAAGCTTTCCTATGAGGCTTTAGGCTGCGGTTCCGGAGACGAAGTTATAACCGTTGGTCATACTTTTATCGCTTCGATTGAGGAAATAGTTCACTTGGGTGCAAAACCTGTCTTAATCGATGTCGGAGAAGACGGTCTGATGGATGTTTCTCAAATCGAAAAGGCGATTACTAAAAAAACGGTAGGAATTGTTCCTGTCCATTTATCCGGTAAGGTGTGTGATATGGGGGAGATTATGAGAATAGCTAAAAAACATAAACTGTGGGTTGTAGAAGATGCCTGCCAAGCTCTGGGAGCATATTATGGAGATAAAAAAGCGGGAAGTATTGGAAATACTGGTTGCTTCAGTTTCATTTCTCCTAAGACCTTAGGCGGTGCCGGAGATGCCGGGGGAATAGTCATCAATGATCGGAAATTATATGAAAAACTGCGGTTGATGAGAAATCATTGGAATATCACTCAGGGAGCGTTGTATGGAGTTCAGCCGAAAGCGCCTAAAATTATGGGTTGGGGACACAACAGCAGACTTGATAATATCCAGGCGGCAATCTTGAATGTGAAAATCAAATATTATCCGGCAATGCTTAAAAGGAGAAGAGAAATAGGAATGATGTATAACAAAGGGCTGAAAAATTTGCCCTGTATTTTGCCGGTCCAACAACCGAAACAGATCTACCAAGAATATATCATCAAAGTGGAGGATATGTGGAAATTCAAAAAATATATGGATGAGAAGGGAGTGGAACTTCTTATCAGAGATACAATTCCGAACCATAAATTGAAAGGGCTGGGGATAGAACATTTTAATTTACCGATTACTGAAAGAATAGCAGGGGAATCAGTAAGACTTCCGATTTATCCCGAATTACTTGATAGCGAAGTGAAACACATTATAGATTGCGTCAGAAATTTTTATGCAAATAATATCTAGAAGAAAATTTTTATTCCTGATGGCCGATGTAATTCTGATTTCCTTTTCAGTTTTTTTGGCATTTGTAGTGAGATTTGAAGGAAATATTCCCCATTATTATTTTTCGAATATTTGGACACTAGCAGCTTTTGCTTTATTATTTACGGTGCCGATTTTCTATTTTTTAAAACTTTATTCTTTTTCTTGGAGTTATGTCAGTGCCGAAGAATTAATATCCATGGTGAAGGGAACCGTTTTAAGTTTCCTGTTTCTAACGGCTTTCTTTTTCGTCCTGCGGGATCGTACGATTTTCAGCGGTTTTCCCAGATCCACTCTTTTCATCAGTTATTTTTTTATTTTTGTATTTTGCGGGGGTATCCGTTTCGCCAAGCGGATTTGTCTGCAAATTTTTTCAGGGCGGAATAAAACGGAAAAAGAAAGAATATTGATTGTTGGCGCCGGAGACGCCGGAGAGCATATTTTGAGAAATATTCTGAATTCTTCTTCCAGCCCCTATACACCGGTCGGTTTCATCGATAATAACCCTACCAAAGGCGGCGTATTAATCCACGGGTTGAAAGTATTGGGAAAAATAAATGATATTCCAAATATTGCCAAAAAAGAAAGGGTGGAGGGACTAATCATTGCCATCCCGTCCGCCGGTGCGAGCTCTATTAAAGCCGCCGTTGAGAGTGGGAAAGAAGCTGGAATAAAAAGGATAAAAATCGTCCCTTCGATAGATGAAATTATAAGCGGCAACATCAGTATCGGAATGCTCCGAGAAGTAGGAATGGAGAATTTGCTGAGTATAGACCTTTTGGGAAAACCGCCCATCCTTGACCGGAGATCAATAGAAAACTTTATATACGGTAAAAGAGTTCTTGTGACCGGAGCCGCCGGATCGATAGGTTCCGAATTATGCCGGCAGATAGCGAAATTCAATCCTTCGATGATTTTAATGCTTGATCAAGAAGAAACGGGAATCTTCAATATCTCAAATGAAATGCACGATGAATTTCCGGAGTTGGATGTTAAATCGCTGATATGCGATATCACTGATGAAAAAAAGATAGGGAAAATTTTTGCGGAATTTTCACCGCAGCTTATTTTTCATGCGGCGGCATACAAGCATGTTCCTCTGATGGAGGAAGAGCCTGATGCGGCGGTAAAAAATAATGTTTTCGGGACGAAAACAATTGCCGAAATAGCCAAAAGAAATAAAGCGGAAAAATTCATTTTTATCTCAACTGACAAAGCCGTAAAACCCACTTCGGTAATGGGGGCGACGAAAAGAATCGGTGAAATGATTTGTCAAAGCTTGAACAACGGAACAAAATTCGTTTCGGTCAGATTTGGAAACGTTCTGGACAGCAGAGGAAGCGTGATTAACATTTTTCGGGAACAGATAAAAAAAGGAGGGCCGGTGGAAGTGACTCACAAAGATATGGAAAGATATTTTATGCCCACCATCGATGCCTGTCTTTTGGTGATACAAGCTTCTGCCATGGGTAAGGGGGGGGAAGTATTCGTTCTGGATATGGGGAAACCTTTCAAAATATTGGACTTGGCTAAAAAAATGATAAGATTATCCGGATTTGAACCGGAAAAAGATGTTCCGATCATATTTACGGGACCGCGTCCGGGAGAAAAAATTGTCGAAGAATTTCTGACCGCCGAAGAGGGGACGATGGCTACGCAGAATCAAAAAATTTTCATTGCGAAACTGTTTAATGAAGACAAAGAGAAACTCGATTCATTCCTGAATAAATTAAAAGAAGCGGCTGAATCTTCCGATATCTTCAGTATTAAAAAAATTCTAAAAGAAATCGTTCCTAATTATCAAATTAATAAATAAAAATTTCATTTAGTATAATCACCATGGGAAAAAGATCACGAGAAAAAAAAGAAAAAAAAGAACTTGATTTGGAACCGGAAACGGAAAACTTCGGAAACGGGAAATCAATACTTTGGAAAATAATCTTTGCGGGAACCTGTCTTATCCTTTTCGCGCCCTTCATAATTAGTTCTAAATATTTCTTTCCGTTTGTAGGACTGAAAAGTATTTATTTCATGGCTTTGGTGGAAATAATTTTTGCTGCCTGGGTAATTTTAATGATATTTACTCCGAAATACCGGCCACACCTTAACGCACTATTATTGATTCTGACTGTTTTTCTGGCGAGCCAGATTGTCAGTTCGGTTTTTGGAGTCGATTTTTCCAGGTCTTTCTGGTCAAAATATGAAAGAATGACGGGTCTTTTAATGCAGTTTCATCTGTTTGCATTTTTCCTTGTCATTTCCTCCACTTTCAGAGAAAAGAAAGACTGGCTGAGAATTTTCGGAGTTTCGGTTTTCGCTTCGGTTTTGATGAGTTTCGTCAACTTATTATCGACGCACGGAATCAACGTTTTGGGAGAAATGTCTTCCGCAACACGCGGAGGAGCAACTATAGGAAACAGCTCATTCTTGGGCACTTATCTGCTTTTCAATTTCTATTTGTCGCTTTATCTGGTTTTTAACGTAAAAGGATTTTTAAAATTAATTTCGATTTTCGGACTGGCCATTATCGGTATGGCTTTGATCTTCAGTACCGCCCGTGCCGCTCTTGTATCGACTTTGGGCGGGGCGATTATTTTATTGTTGCTTTGGCTGATTTTTAACAAAAGGAGGCAGTTGAAATTAATTGGCATTTTTATTGCAGTCTCATCTTTAATTTTTCTAATTATTTTTACGATTTTTGCATTTCAGTCTGGGAATTTTATCCACGACGGACTAATGGAATTGCTCAGGAAAAATTTTGGCGAAACGGCCCAAACTCTTGGAGGAAGGCTTATAGTATGGAAAAGCGCCTGGGAAGGATTTTTTGCAAGACCATTTTTCGGGTGGGGTCCTGAAAATTTCGAAATTGTTTTTACCAGTTATTACAATCCATGTTTAGGTACGGCCGAATGCGCTTCAGATGTCTGGTATGACCGGGCACATAACATTATTTTCGATACTTTGGTCACGACTGGCGCCATTGGTTTATTATCGTATCTGAGTATTTTCGCCGTTGTATTTTTCGTTCTTTTCAGGAAATTTTTGAAAGACTACATCAGTTTTTGGGCGGCCGGAATTTTCTCCGTAGTTTTGATCGCATACTTTATCCAGAATTTGACAGTTTTCGATATGGTAAACAGTTATATACTTTTTTTCTTGGTTTTGGGATTTATAGGTAGCATTGCTTCGGAAAGCATAGAAACAGATAAAAGAGAAAAGCCGATTAATTTTTGGCTGGTCGCTGTCGTTGTGATTTTATTCCTGATTTCTTTTACGAAATTTATTATTCAACCGGCAGAGGCCGATCGTTATACTATCGTTTCTCTTGGATATCCTTTGGGATCGCAGGAAAAACTTGACGCATACGAAAAGACCCTTAGTATATCTTCGCTTGGCAGTTATCAAATAAGGGATTTTTTCAGCCAATCGACGCTGGAATCGGTTCAAAATGAAAATTCTGCCAATATTCCGCAGGCAAATATCAAAAGAGAATTAGATTTTCTTATCCAAGAAATGGAAAAAAGCATCGTTGAATCTCCTTTGGACTTCCGTTCATATTTAAAACTCGGCCAGTTGTACAACACATATGCCGTTTTGTTTGATCCAACGAAGCTTTCCAGGGCCGAAGAAGTTCTAAAAGGAGCCATAGAAGTCAGTCCGACGAATCAACAGGGCTACTGGGCGCTGGCTCAAACCAAAATTTATCAGGGGGATTTCGGCGAGACGCTTTCCCTGGTTGAGAAAGCCCTTAGTCTGGAACCGAAATCGAAACAGTCCAATTTAATAGTGATTCAAGTGGCCAAAATGATGGGGAATATGGATTTGGCAAGGCAAAAAGCCACAGAAGCTCTGAAAATTGATCCTTCGCTGGAAACCGATATCAACAGTATCCTGGGAGAATAGGGAACGGGGTTGACAAAAATTCTTATTCTGGTAATATATAAGCAGTGAGTGCGTCCGAAAGGACAATCCACATCTAAGGACAGCAGACCTCGCTCGAGTGAGGCCTGTTGTTTTTTTATTTAATTCCGGATAAAATATAATTGGCCAGAAGGAAGCACTCACTAAAATCTTAGATTGGGGTTAACTCTTCTGGCCGTTTGGTTTTATGTTAAAATTAACTAATGATTGAAAAAGATCTTCCAGGTGTCCAAAAAAATATTTTTCTGAAAAAATATACAACTTTCAAAATCGGTGGTAAAACGAAATATTTTTTTGTGGCAAAAAATTTGGAAGATATAATCTGCGCCATTTCGGCGGCCGAAAAATATAAGCTGCCGATTTTTGTTCTGGGCAGCGGTTCTAATTTATTGGTTTCCGACGAAGGCTTTGGTGGGATGGTAATCAAAAACGAAAATTGCAAATTGGAAATTGCAAATTCAAGAATAATTGCCGAAGCGGGAACCAAAATTTATCAATTAGTTGATTTTGCATTAAAAAATAATTTGTTCGGTTTGGAATGGGCTGCAGGAATTCCCGGAACATTGGGTGGGGCGATTTGCGGAAACGCAGGAACATTCGGACAATCAATGGAGAATATCGTGCATAGCGCTAATGTCCTGGATGCTAAAAAGAAGGGAATAAAAATATTTAGAAATAAAGATTGCAAATTCGGATATCGTGAAAGTATTTTTAAAAGGAATAATAAATTAATAATTCTTTCGGCTGAGATACAACTGAAAAAAGGCGATAAATTAGAAATAAAAAAGGAGATGAAAGAATTTTCAGACTATCGCAAGGAACATCAGCCGTTGAATTTTCCCTCTGCCGGCAGTATCTTCAAAAACGGGGAAAATTTTTTTGCGGGTGAATTGATTGAAAAGGTTGGTTTAAAAGGTAAACGGCTTGGTAATGCGGAAATTTCAAAAAAACATGCAAATTTTATTGTAAATTTGGGGAATGCGAGTGCAAATGACGTTAAAAAATTGATTGCTTTGGCGAAAAAACGGGTTAAAAGGGAATTTAATGTGGTTTTAAAAGAAGAAATTGTGTTTTTGCCGCCGGTTTTGTGAAATTATTAATTTTTATTAATAATTTCCAATTTTTAAAGTTGTCCACACTTGACAAACTTCTCTGAAGTGAAAAAATATAGTAATATAGTGTTTATTTAAAATTCGAAAAGAGTTTTCAAATAGTGGTCGACTATTTGACCAAAAATTTTTGGGAAATATAAACGACCCAAGGTTAAAAATCACCTCAAGGTCATTTAAAAATAAATTTATGCCAGCAAAGAAAAAGAAGAAGAAGAGATAGAATCTCTCAACCCCGTCCTCTAAGCTTCGTGTCGAATAATATTTCGGCAACATGTGGCTCAGAGGACGGGGTTTTCGTTTGATTAGTTTAAATTTACAAAAAAAGACGGACATTGCCGTCTTTTTTCAAATTATTTCTGGATTAATCGTTCACTGGATTAATCGTTCACACGTTCCACATATTCTCCGGTTTCGGTATTTACTCTTATGACTTCTCCGGCTTCGATAAAAAGAGGAACATTTATTTCCAGTCCCGTTTCTAATTTAACCTTTTTTAATCCGCCTGTTGCTGTATCGCCTTTGAAAGATGGAGGGGCTTCGATTACCTCGAGTTCCACTTTTATCGGAATATCGAGTGAAGCCAATTTCCCGTCGATATATGCCAAACTAACTTCAGTATTCGGCTTTATATATCTGATTTTTTCCTGTGTCGATTCGAACGGTAAAGAAATTCTTTGATTCGTTTCTTTCATCAAAAAAACGGAATTCTGGCGGTCACTGTATAAATAGGAAGCTTTTTTATATTCGAGTTCGATTTCCTCGAATTCCTCTCCGGATTTAAAAGTTCTCTCAATAAATTTTCCGGATTTAAGATTCTTCAATTTAACGCGGGAAAAAGCCGTTCCTTTCCCCGGGTTGACGAATTGGTGGTCCATAATCATCCAGGGCTGTTCGTCTATGCTAAGAATCATTCCTTTTTTAAATTGAGCTGTGGGAATCATGAATTTTAATAATTAAATAACTGTTTTGCAGGAAACGGTAGCAAATCGTTTATATCGGCGATATCCAACAAAAACATCTGTAATCTTTCTATACCGAGGGCGATTCCCCCGGAATTCGGTAATTTTAATTCTAATGCATCAATCAAATCCCTGTCAATGGGAATTGCGTCTCTGCCTTTTTCTTTGCGCAGCGCTTCTTCTTCAAGAAATCTTTCATATTGTTCCTTCGCATTCATCAGTTCTGAAAAAGCATTTGCTATTTCGATTCCTCCGATATACACTTCAAAGCGTTCCGCATAAAAACTGTTTTTATTTTTCCTTTTTGCCAAGGCGGCCTGCGGCAGGGGATAATCGTAGATTATAATCGGTTTGTCTTTCGGGAATTTTGGTTCTATCTCATTGAGAAAAACAAGGTAAAAAAGATCATTCCAATCGTCGCTATCCGTATAATATTCCCGGTTTTTTATTTTTTCTTTAAAATTTCCGACAAGTTTGACATCATCAAGATTTATCTTTGCATATTTGAGGAAAGTTTCTTTAACTGAAATTTTCGGCCAGGGTAAGGTTAAATCTATTTTCTGCCCCTGGTATGTTAGATATTTTGAATTATTTATTTTTTTATTTAGGGAAAAAATCAATTCTTCTACGTCCTTCATAATTTCCCTGTAATCCGATTTTTTCCTGTACCATTCCAGCATCGTAAATTCGGGATTATGATTCCCCCCGAAACTTTCATCAGATCTGAATACTTTGGCAATTTCGAATATTTTATCGAAACTTACCAACAATTTTTTCAAAGAATATTCGGGAGATGTAATAAGAAAGCCATGATATTTTTCTCCTTTTTCGTTTTGAAGATTTACTTTAAGGGAAGTTATATACGGCGATTGATCGGCGCATTTCACTAAAGCGGGAGTTTGACATTCCATGAATCCTTTTTTTATGAAAAAATTGCGGATTAAATTTGTAATTTTGCTCCGCTGGATTTGCACTCTCCTAGATTCGGGATTCAACCTTATTTTTTCCCAATTCTTCATTTTTTTATCAGTAATTATTATTCCGATCTATTAAATTCTACATCGATTTTTTCCTCCAGTCAACACAGAAACCATTATTAAAGTGGGGAGGGAGGACTTTATTTTTTTGGGAAAAGTTATATAATATTTAGGTATGACGTCCTCCTTTCTGGGGACGAAATATCAGCGCCCTTTCATCTCTGGTTTAAAGTCCAGAGTTTTCTCGGGCGCTATTATAAACCTTTTCTCATGTCTATATTCAGCAAAATTTTTGGCGATGCCAATGAAAAATATTTGAAAGACATCCGACCGGCGGTCGAGGAAATCAATTCCCTCGAACCGGAATTTGAGGCGCTTTCATATGAAAATTTGAAGGGCAGAACCCTGGAATTTAAAGAAAGATTGCAGAAGGGGGAAACATCGGACGATATTCTCCCCGAGGCTTTCGCCTTGGTTCGGGAATCTGCAAAGCGAACCCTGAAACAGCGCCACTTCGATGTCCAATTGTTGGGCGGAATCGCCTTACATCAGGGGAAAATTTCAGAAATGAAAACCGGCGAAGGGAAAACCCTGGTTGCCACGCTGCCGTTATATCTGAATGCTCTGGAAGAAAAGGGATGCCATTTGGTGACTATCAATGATTATCTGGCGAGAAGGGATTCGGTTTGGATGGGACAAATTTATTATGCCCTGGGATTGAATACTGGCTGTTTGAATCATGAGCAGTCTTTCTTATACGACCCTAATTACAAAAAACCCGACAAAACGGAAGACGAAACCCGCGATAAGCTGGGTTCATTTTTGGTCATGGAAGATTTTTTACGTCCGTGTTCCAGGAAAGAAGCCTATGCGGCAGATATAACTTACGGAACGAATAATGAATACGGATTCGATTATTTGAGGGACAACATGGTTTATGAATTACAGGAGCGGGTCCAAAGGGGATTTAATTTTGCAATCGTCGATGAAGTGGATTCGATTTTGATTGATGAAGCAAGAACTCCATTGATTATTTCGGCACCCGATGTTGAAAGCTCGAAATGGTATCAGGACTTTGCCAGGATTATACCGAAACTTGATCCAAAAACCGATTACGAAATTGATGAAAAGATGAAAGCCGTAACTCTGACGGAAGGAGGAATCAACAAAATTGAGCAAATTCTGGGATCCTCCAATATATATGAAGAGAAAGGCATAAAATATCTGCATCACTTGGAACAGGCCCTGAGGGCCGAAGCTTTGTTCAAACTGGACAGGGATTATGTCGTAAAAGACGGTCAGATAATAATCGTCGATGAATTCACCGGCAGATTGATGCCCGGAAGAAGATGGTCAGGCGGTTTGCACCAGGCGGTCGAAGCGAAAGAAGGAGTCCAGGTACAGGCGGAATCCATGACTCTGGCCTCGATTACCTTTCAGAATTATTTCAGGATGTATGGAAAATTGGCTGGCATGACGGGAACCGCCGCAACTTCGGCGGAAGAATTTTACAAAGTGTATAATCTGGATACCGTTATTGTACCGACAAATAAACCGCTGAGACGAACCAATCTGCCCGACAGGATTTACAAAACCGAGCAGGGTAAATTGAAGGCCTTGGTCAGGGAAATCCGCGGAAGGCACGATAAGGGGCAACCGGTTTTGGTTGGCACGAGGTCGGTTGAGAAAAACGAGTTATTGGGAAAAATGCTTGATATGGAAGGGATTCCGCATCAGATTTTGAATGCGAAATTCCATGAAAAAGAAGGGGAAATCATAGCGCAAGCGGGAAAATTTGGACAGGTTACAGTCGCAACCAATATGGCGGGGAGGGGAGTTGATATCATCCTTGGCGGCAATCCTCCGTCAGCAGAAGAAACCGAAAAAGTAAAGAATCTGGGCGGACTCCACGTTATCGGCACTGAAAGGCATGATGCGCGAAGAGTCGATAATCAGCTTCGGGGAAGAGCGGGACGTCAGGGAGACCCAGGGTCTTCTCAGTTTTTCGTTTCTTTGGAGGATGATTTGATGAGAATTTTTGGCGGAGACAGGATAAAAAATCTGATGGGGATTCTGAAAATTCCGGAAGATGAGCCGATAGAAGCGGGAATCCTTTCCAAATCCATTGAAGAAGCCCAGTCGAAGATTGAGGGAATGAATTTCGACATCAGAAAGCATATTTTGGAATATGATGATGTTTTGAACAAACACAGAGAGGTGATTTACAAAAAAAGGAAAGAGTTATCGCTGATTGAAAATTGGAAATTAGAAATTGAAAATTTAGCGAAAAGCGAAGAAGAAAAAAAAGCTATTCTTGAAAAAGAGAAAGAATTACAGGATAATTTTGACAGGGCCGCAAAATTTATCGCTTTGAGGACTCTTGATATACTCTGGATGGAACACTTGGAGAATATGGAATATCTAAGGGATTCGGTAAGGTTGAGGGCTTACGGCCAGCAGGACCCTTTGATTGAATATAAAAACGAAGGGCATAAGATGTTCCATGCTCTTTTGCAGAATTACGAAAAGATGTTCGTAAATACTATTATGAAAGCGCAGATGACGGCTCAGCCGAAAATTCCGATTTCCCAAGTCCAAACAACGAATAAAATACAAAATCCGAATAATAAAAACATCGGACGGAATGACCCCTGCCCGTGCGGAAGCGGTAAAAAATACAAAAAATGTTGCGGGAAATAAAATGGATCACGTTGCTATAATGAAAAAATCGTGGGGGTTGACGAGGAAAATTCTGACGGGAGAGAAAAAAATAGAATCGAGATGGTATAAAACAAAGCGCAAACCCTGGAATTGCATAAAATCGGGCGATACTGTTTATTTCAAAGATTCGGGAGAAAAAGTAGTACTGAAAGCGAAAGCCGGTAAAGTAATTCAGATTTCCAATCTCTCGCCGGTAAAAGTCAAAGAAATTTTGAAGAAATATGGGAAAGATGATGGAATCGGAAAAAAGGATATCCCTAAGTTTTACGGGGAATTCAAAAATAAAAATTATTGCATACTTGTTTTCCTGAAAAATCCGGTAAAAATAAAGCCATTTGATATAAATAAAAGAGGATTCGGGCTGATGTCAGCATGGATAACCATTCCAAACATTTCGAAAATTAAAATATGATTTTCTTTCCGGTTGCATTTATATTATTTTTGGCCTTTGTTCTCATAATTCCGATTCTGTTTGTTTTCGGATATTTTGGAGTTGTCACTCTGGGTTTCGAAAAAATGGGATTTTCTTCAGAAGCGACTTTAGCGATATTTTTTGCGATACTGATTGGATCAGCAATAAACATTCCTCTGACGGGAAAGAAATTTTTATATGTTGAAGAGCGTTCTTTCTGGGGGCTTTGGCGGACGCCGAAATTACTGGCGCAGAGAGTTTCCATCAACCTCGGTGGTGCGGTAATTCCGGTTTTGCTTTCCATTTATTTCTTATTCATGACTTTGCAAAAAGGATTTCCTTTGAAGCCGATTCTGATTGCAACGATTCTGATGATAATAATTTCAAAGGCTCTGGCAAAAATTAACCCACAAAAGGGGATTACCATGCCGACTTTGATGCCGCCGATAATTTCCGCCATCATCGCATTGATAGTGGCTCCAGATTTTGCGGCATCTTGCGCTTTCATTTCCGGCGTGTTAGGAGTATTAATTGGAGCCGATTTGCTGAATTTGAAAAAAATTCAGAAAATGGGTTCCGGTTTTATATCCATAGGAGGAGCGGGAGTGTTCGACGGAATATTCTTGATAGGAATTGCGTCCTCACTTTTAGCAAACCTGTAAATATATTAAAATAAGGAAATATGCAGAAAAAGAAAATTTACATAAACGTGATACTGATATTTTTTCTGGCTTTTTTTACCGTTAATTTATGCTATCCGAAATATTTTGATCAAGGGATTGATTTTTTAAATTCAAAGCTGGGTCTGCAACTGCCTTATTTTTGGGAAAGGCCTTTTGTTCTGGGGCTGGATTTAAGAGGGGGAGCACACTTGCTATATCAGGCAGATTTATCAAATGTAACGGAAACCGATAAATCAGACGCGATGGAAGGATTAAGAGATGTGATTGAAAGAAGAATCAATTATTTCGGTGTATCCGAACCCCTTGTTCAGGTTCAGGGGGAAAGATTGGTGGTAGAGCTGGCGGGAGTTTTGGATGTTTCGGAGGCCATAAAAATGATAGGACAAACTCCTTTTTTGGAATTCAGAGAGCCGAAAGCCAATTATGAAGAAATAATTGCAAATAACCAGCAGGTTGTCGAATCAGCAACCGGGACATTGGAAGACCCCTTTCAGACGACTGAGCTGACGGGAAAATATCTCAAAAGGGCCGAGCTTTCTTTCGATCAGACAACTTATGAGCCGACGGTTTCTCTGCAGTTCAATGAGGAAGGAGCGAAGATATTTGAAGAGATGACCGCAAGAAACGTCGGGAAACCCCTTGCAATTTATATAGACAATCAGCCGATTTCCATACCAACCGTGAGCGAACCGATTTCCGGAGGCAATGCATTAATTTCGGGCAGGTTTACAATTGAAGAGGCGAAAAAATTGGTCACAAACCTTAATGCGGGTGCATTGCCGGTTCCGATAACTTTAATTTCGGAGCAGGCGGT
>JAZDIT010000055.1:0-3054 GCA_043804755.1 Patescibacteria group bacterium
TGTATTGATACTGGATGCGATCATATGTGGTACTGTTCGGGAAGTTATTATATAGGAGATCAGGAAATCATTGTGCCGGGATTGTGTTACCCGACGAATCCTCGAGACATCTACTCCAGCTGGACGGGTACCTGCAGACAATGTCCGTAATTTTACTGAAATAAAGAACCATCCCTCTGCAAAACTCGGGGTGGTTTTTTGTTAAAGAAGAATGTGTCGCATAATCTATGTTGCCGCATCTGACAACATATATAAAATGACGAAACTCGCCTCTCATTGGGGCGGTTTTTTCTCTTGTCATCACGAAAAAAAGAATATACAATAATTTAATATGCAACGAACACTTACAAATCAAACTCCAAATTTTGTCGGACAGGATGTGAAAGTTTCGGGTTGGGTGGACACGAGACGAGACCACGGGAAAATAGTTTTTTTGGATTTGCGCGACAGGACGGGAATGCTGCAAGTCGTTTGCAGTCCTGAGCTTGTCGAAGGAATCAAAGACGAGGACGTGATTGAGATAGAAGGAAAAGTCCAGTCGAGACCCGAGAAGATGGTAAATCCCGAACTGGAAACGGGAAAAGTGGAGCTGCAAGCTCAAATAATTAAAGTCCTGGCAAAATCGGAACCGCTTCCTTTTGATATAAAAGAACTTAAAGTTACTCTTCCTACGCTTTTGGATTTCAGGCCTCTTTCATTAAAGAACCCGAAAATAAGGGCGATTTTTAAAATTGAAGAAGAAATAATAAACAGCTTCAGGAGAACTTTGCAGGAGCTCGGATTTACCGAATTCCAGGCGCCGGTTATAGTTCCGGCCAATGCCGAAGGGGGAGCTGCGGTTTTCCATATAGATTATTACGATTACGACGCTTATCTGACCCAAAGCCCACAGCTTTACAAACAAATCACAATGCAGGGATTTGAAAGGGTTTTTGCAATAAACAAAGTTTTCAGGGCGGAACCCAGCGTCACCACACGCCACATAACGGAATTTATAAGCTTGGATATGGAAATGTCTTTCATAGATTCTTGGGAAGATTTGATGGATGTTGCAGAATCCGTAATCAGAAATATGTGTTCGGATATTGAAAAGAATTGCGCAAAAGAAATGAAACTGCTCGGCGTTGTTGCTCCGCAACTTGGAGAAAAAATCCCGAGAATGAAAATGCGGGATGCCCAAGAAATAATTTTTGAAAGGACGAAAAGAGACAATAGGAAAGAACCTGATCTGGAACCCGACGACGAAAAAGAAATCTGCGAATATACGAAAGAAAAATTCGGCTCGGAAGTTGTTTTCATCACGCACTATCCCACAAAAAAGCGGCCGTTTTATACATTTACCGATCCAAAAGACCCTGATTACACTTTGAGCTTTGATTTGCTTTTTAGAGGGTTGGAAGTAATCACCGGCGGGCAGAGAATCAACGAATACGAAAAACTCGTGGCCAACATCAAGAAATGGGGAAATGATCCCAAGGATTTCGAATATTACCTGCAGGCGTTCAAATACGGAATGCCGCCCGAAGGGGGGTTCGCCATAGGTTTGGAAAGAATCGTAAAACAAATTCTGGGACTGGAAAACGTAAGAGAAGCGAGCTTGTTCCCGAGAGATATGGAAAGGATAGATGAAAAATTATCGCTCCTTCAACCCCTTCGACCCTTCAATACAACTCAGGGTAAACACGACTCAGGGCAGGCTGAACCGAAAACCGCCGCTAAAAAACCAGCTTTAAAAAAGACCCTCACCGGAACAAGTTCGGTACGGGTAAATAAAAAATGACTAAGGGATTAAAAACATTCCTAACAGCTTTTGCTGTCAGTTTGCCTTTTTGGTGGGGGATAAACGTCTTTCAAAAGAATTTTGACGCATATCTCACCGCCCAAATCTCGGAACCATTGGAGCAGATGGTTTCTTTTGATTATAAAAGGGAACAGAAACCGATGCCTGATATCACAGCTGACGCGGTTCTGTCTGTCCGGCTGAATCCGTCCGGGAAAATGAAAGTGATGGTTGAGGAAAACGCCGGAAAATCCCTGCCGATAGCATCCGTTACCAAATTAATGACTGCTTTTATTGTTTTGGAAGACCCTGAAAATTTCGGTTTTTCAAAAATCATAACTATTTCAAACGACGCCGCAAGCCAAGGTACGACGCCAAACTACGGCAACCTGAAAGTGGGAGAAAAATATACATTAGAAGAACTGGTGGAGCTGATGCTTATCTATTCCAGTAATCATGCGGCATTTGCCCTTTCGGAAACAATCGGCACGGATGCTTTTGTGGAAAGAATGAACGAGAAAGCCCAGGAAATGGGGATGATAAATACGCATTTTACTAACCCCACGGGCCTCGATCCAAAGGATGGCGGAGATTTGAATTATTCCACCGCAAACGACCTCATTTTACTCACTAGAGAAATTCTTAAAACCCAGCCGTCTATTTTCAGGATTGGTGCAAAAGCTCATAACTATAACTCCATTGAGAACGGCCTTTCCAATCTGATCTTGCCGGATGATGATGAATTTATCGGCGGGAAAACGGGCTACACAACCGGTGCCGGCGGATGTATACTTTATCTTTTTAAAGATCAAAACGAAAATACCTACGTAAACGTAATCCTGGGAACCGGGACCGAAGACGCCAGAATTTCCCAAATGCAAAAATTAATAAACTGGCTGTCTGTTTAATACGATGGACTCGAAAAATTCATTATTAATAACGATACTTTTGGTTTTGCTGGCCGGTTTGATTTTTACCGGAGTTTTTTACCTTGTACAAAAACCGAAAATAGATAATTACCTTTTTGAGGAAAGCACGGGTGGAACCACGGGGACGACGACAGAAGAAATCTTCGACCCGAGCCGGCTTTCGTGGCAAGAAGCCACTTCAAATGCCGCTTGGACAAAAAGGGATTCCCATGCGGCAGTCGTTTTTAACGGAAAAATGTGGGTGATGGGAGGACTCAACGGAAACGGAACCGTGCTGGCGCCGGGCGTCGTGGAATACTGGAAAGCAGCTTATTTTTCCGACATTTGGAATTCGGAAAACGGCAA
>JAZDIT010000056.1:0-3236 GCA_043804755.1 Patescibacteria group bacterium
TTTGATCGAACCGATCAAAGGAGAAGAGAAAACAAAAGCGGGAATTTTATTGCCCGATACCGCCGAGAAAGAAAAACCAGAAGAGGGGCTGGTGATAGCCGTGGGACCGGGCAGGAAAGTTTCCTCGGGAAAAATCATTCCGATGAGCGTAAAAGAAGGACAGAAAGTTCTGTTTAATAAATACGGTCCGAATGAAATAAAAGTCGATAATAAAGAATATTTAATCGCAAAAGAGGAAGATATATTAGCGGTAATAGAATAAATCTATGGCGAAGCAAATTTTATATAAAGAAGACGCAAGGAAAAAATTGAAAGCGGGCGTTGATAAACTGGCGAATACCGTAAAAGTCACTTTGGGTCCGAAGGGCAGGCACGTTGTTTTGGATAAAGGATTCGGAGCTCCCGAGATTTGCGACGATGGAGTGACCGTTGCCAAGGAAATCGAGCTGGAAGACAAAGTTGAAAATTTAGGAGCCGAAATCATCAAAGAAGTTGCTGAAAAAACTAATGATGTCGCCGGCGACGGTACCACTACTGCCGTTGTTTTGGCACAGGCGATAATTTCCGAAGGACTGAAAAATGTTGAGGCTGGAGCTAATCCGCTGGCCATTAAAAGGGGAATAGAAAAAGGAGTTGAAAAAGTCATTGAATATCTGAAGAAAACATCGAAGAAAATTACGACAAAAGAGGAAATCACTCAGGTGGCGACGATTGCGGCAGAAAACAGCGAAATAGGAAACTTGATTGCCGAAATAATGCAGGAGGTCGGAAAGGATGGAGTTATCACCGTTGAAGAATCAAAAACTTTCGGAATACAGAAAGAAATAGTGAAAGGCCTTCAATTCGACAGGGGATATATTTCTCCCTACATGGTCACCGATACCGAAAGGATGGAAGCCGTTTACGAAGAGCCGTATTTTTTAATTACCGACAAAAAGATTTCTTCCATACAGGAAATCATTCCCGTTTTGGAAAGTATCGTTAAAGCCGGGAAAAAAGATTTGGTGATTATTGCCGACGAAATAGAAGGAGACGCTTTGGCGACATTGCTTGTGAACAGATTACGTGGCATATTCAACACTTTGGCCATAAAAGCCCCGGGCTTTGGCGACAGGAGAAAAGAAATGCTTCAGGATATAGCCATAGTTACGGGAGCTCAGGTTATTTCGGAAGAAGTGGGATTGAAATTGGAAAGCGTTGATATCCATCAGCTGGGACAGGCGAGAAGAATTGTTTCTACGAAAGAAAATACGACAATTATCGAAGGCAAGGGAAAAAAGGAAGAAATCGACGCCAGAATAAAACAAATAAAAGCGGAGATCGAGAAAACAGAATCATCTTTTGACAAAGAAAAACTTCAGGAAAGATTAGCCAAACTGGCCGGCGGAGTAGCGGTTATTAAAGTGGGAGCTGCCACCGAAGTGGAACAGAAAGCCCGCCAAAGAAAAACGGAAGACGCTTTGAATGCGACAAAAGCCGCAGTAGAAGAGGGAATAGTTCTCGGCGGGGGTGTTGCACTTTTGAGGAGCATTGATGCGATTGAAAATCTCAATTTGGAAGGCGATGAAAAAACCGGAATTAATATTTTAAAAAGAGCATTGGAAGAACCTATCCGTCAGATTGTCGGGAATGCGGGAATTGACGGCGCCGTAGTCGTACAAAAAATAAAAGAAGGGAAAGAAGGATTCGGTTTCAATGCCGAAAAAATGGAATATCAGGATTTGATGGTCGCGGGTATTGTTGACCCGACAAAAGTGGTCAGAAGCGCACTTCAGAATGCGGCTTCTGCCGCGGCGATGTTTCTGACTACGGAAGCCGTAGTCGCGGAAAAACCGGAAGAAAAGAGGGACAAAGGCGGAATGCCGCAGATGGGAGGAATGGAATACTAGTGCTTTTACCTAGTCAGGTCACGGCTAAAGCCGCTCCTTAGAAACCCTCGGTTTCTAACGCTTTCGTCGTGGCGAAAGCCTGTTTTCCTACACGGGAGAACCGACAAGTTCTCCCGACCCCGCTCCGATATTACAAATGTCATAAGCCCCGCGGAAGCGGGCTTTTGGTTGAAAAAAAGCGGGGTTAGGTTAGAATAAAATATATGATGGTTTGTCCTAATTGCAAAAAGCCGTTGGATAAGGCGATTTTTTATAGGGTAGAAGTGGATTACTGTCCGATTTGCCTGGGCGTTTGGTTTGAAGAAGACGAATTGAGAGAGGCGAAAGATTCCGCCGACAGAAACCTAAACTGGCTCGACGTCGATCTTTGGAAAGAATTGGGGAAATTCAAAATATCAAAAGACAAAAAACTCTGTCCATCCTGCAGATTCCCTCTTTACGAAGTGAATTACGGCAGATCAAAGAAAATCGCGGTTGACCTTTGCAATATCTGCCGCGGCATTTGGTTGGAAAGAGGGGAATTCAAGGCGATAATGGATTATCTGAAAAAAGAAGAGGTTTACGAATCCTTAGATAATCTCTCAAAAAATCTTTTATCGGAATTCTGGGAGATATTCACCGGACCGGAAAGTTTGCGGGAAGAAGTCGCCGATTTTTTGACGCTTTCCAAATTTCTGCATTATAAGTTTGCTACCCGAAATCCCGAACTGACGGAAATGATTTCCAAATTGCCGAAATAAGATTATCATAGAAATTCTGGAGAGGTCGACCCAAAGGGTCCCCTTCGGGGCATAGCCCTGAAAGGGCCCCATAGGGGTTGGTCTTTTGCTCTTATGGAATATAAGGTCTATTTTTTAAAAAGTTGTGCAAAGGGGAAATATTATATAGGATGTACAGCGAATATTGAAGAAAGACTTAAAGAGCACAATGCAGGGAAAACAAGGTCGACTAGGCCATATAAACCATGGAAAGTAATTCATACCGAAAATTTTTCAGACAAAAAGGAGGCTTACAAGCGTGAGTGGTATCTAAAACATCCTAAAGGGTATACCGAGAAGCTGAACATCATCAAGAATTCTGGAGAGGTCGCATAGTTGGTCTAGTGCACACGCTTGGAAAGCGTGCAACCCGAAAGGGTTCGCGAGTTCGAATCTCGCCCTCTCCGCATTTGTTCGTTTTTCTATCATTAACAACTAATTTTAAAATATATGAAACTTTCGCTTTCCATATTGCCCGAAAAATTGGGAGTCTGCCATTTCGGAAAAAACAGTCCGATTCCCGATTGGGTGACGCATGGCAATGAATTTTATTCCGTAACAAAAACGAGAGACGAGCTTTCCGTCGTCT
>JAZDIT010000057.1:0-10385 GCA_043804755.1 Patescibacteria group bacterium
GATATCCCTTTAAGAAATCCATTTTTAAGAATCAAAAAAGTTTGGTTGGAACCCAAAAGGAAAGGCAGGATTAATCCGGAAGCAAGGGCAGCTATTTTAAAAGCAGATATTATAGCTATCGGACCAGGCGATTTATATTCCACTTTAATGCCGAGTTTATTGATGAAGGGTATGCCCGAAGCCATTAAAAAAAGTAAAGCTAAAAAGTTTTATATCTGCAATGCCATGACTAAATTAGGGGAAACGACAACTTTCACCGTTTCCGATTTTATTAATGAAATCGAAAAATATTTAGGAAAAAATATTTTGAATTTCGCGCTTTATAATCAGAGAATTCCTTCAAGAGAAAGGATAAAGGAGTACCAAAAAGAGGCACCATTTGTTTTTGATTACGTTAAATTTTCCCGACAAAAATTGTCTAAAATAAAAAAGCCGAAAATTATCGGTGCTGATTTATTGACATCGCCTACGGGTTCCATAATCCACGATCCTGACGTCTTAGCTAAAATAATTTTATCTTTGGTTTAAATTATAGATGAAAAAAATTGTTTGTTTCGGCGGCGGCAGTGCTTTGCCAAAAGTGGTTCTAGAGCCATTAAAAAAATATCCGATAAAAATTACGGCTGTGGCTGCTATGCTGGAAAGTGGAGGTTCCAGCGGCCAACTAAGGGTGGATTTTGGAGTTTTGCCGATGGGTGATATAAGAAGGCAGATTTTAGCCTTATCAGAAGCACCTGAATGGAAGAAAAGACTTTTTGAATTCAGGCCGGGCCGGGAGGTTTTTGACGATGGTCACAAGGGGCATGTTTTTGGCAATATTTTCCTTTCAGGATTAGAATATATTTTTAAAGATACAAAAATGGCGCTTAAAGCCGCGCAGGAATTTATGGAAGTTCGGGGAGAAATTTTGCCTGCAACCATAGAAAACGGTCATCTCTGCGCAATTCTAGAAAATGGAATGACGATTTTTGGAGAAGATGAAATTGATGTTCCCAAAAAACACAATCCCAATTTGAAAATCAAAGAAGTTTTTACGAATACGAAGGTTAAAGCTTTTCCTGCGACACTGAAAGCAATAAAACAAGCGGACTTAATTGTCGTTGGGCCGGGAGATTTATATTCATCTTTAATCCCTTGCTTCTTGCCGGAAGGTATGAAAAGGGCGGTGCAAAAAACCAAAGCTAAAAAAGTCCTTGTCTGCAATTTAATGACAAAGATTGGCGAAACAAATAAATTTACCGTTTCGAATTTTGTCGAGGAAATCGAAAAATATTTGGGGACAAAACTTGATTTTATAATTTATAATACTGGTAAGCCATCTCCAAGAAAATTGAAAGAATATAAAAAGTATCATCCGGAACTGATGGAAATGGTGAAGTTTCCCCAAAACTTATCTAAAGATAAAAAATTCTTCGGTGCGAATCTTCTCAAGTCTTCAAGCGAAGTAATACATAATCCAGACAAAGTCGCAAAAATTCTATTAAAATTATAAATATGGATTTAATCGTTCTCGGTAAACAATGCGTTAAAGAAACAATGAGCGTTCTTGATAAAGCTTCAGCTGAAATTATCCAATTTAAAGGTCCGACAAAAAATGTTCAAATCACGGCTGATTTAGTGGCTGAGAAAACGATCATCGATATTTTAAAGGAAAGTGGCCAGAATTTTCTAATAATTTCCGAAGAAAAAGGTTTAGTGAAAACAGGAGAAAACCCGGAAATTGAGGTTTATATTGATCCCATTGACGGATCAAGTTATTTTTTAGTCGGCAATAAACGGCTTTGCTCTACGGCGTTAATGTTCGTTAAAGAAGGTAAGGTTTTGGCTTCTTTCGTTGGGGATTTAATAACGGGCAACATCTACTACTGCGACGAGGACTTCGCCTATCTAAATGATAAAAAGATTGTTCTTTCTGAAATAAAAAAAGGAGAAAGATATATGGTGGCAACATATGCAACCAAGGGACAAAGAATTAAAGAGGAATTGCCGAAGCTGGCCGATTTAGCACAAGAAGAAATTTTCGTATTTAATAATTCAGGTCCACTAGAGCAGACGATGATTGTCACGGGGCAATTTGATGCAGTGGTTGATTTATTACCATTAAATTTATGGGATTTTTGCGGAACAGCTATTGCTCAAAGAGCTGGTGCTCTCGTCACTGTCAGAGAGGGAACTTCCTTCCGTTATGAAAACATCAAACAAACGTGCATTACCTCTAGAAACAGTGAGATACAAGAGATGCTTTTAGGTGCGCTTAATAAATAAAACTTTAAATAAATTTATGCAAGCTGTAATTTTAGCGGCAGGTGAATCTTCGAGATTCTGGCCATTAAATACAAGACACAAGTCCCTTTTGAAAATAATGGGTAAACCTTTGATTTGGTATACAATTGAAAACCTAAAAAATTCGGGAATAAGCGATTTTGTAATAATTCAAGGCCCTAAAAAAGAAGCGGAAACGGAGCTAAGTAAATATAAAATCGGAGCGGATATTCGATACGTTATTCAGGAAACGCCCAAGGGAACAGGCAATGCGGTTCTGCAGGCTAAAAATTTTTTACAAGAACAATTTTTTGTCTTAAATGCCGAGAGGTTTGATGGAGGCGATTATTTAAAGCCGATATTGGAAAAGCATAAATCCTCTGGCGCGAAATTGATTTTGCTTGGAGCAGAAACGGATACCCCCCAGCTTTTCGGAATTTTAAAATACGAAAACGATAAAGCGAAAGACATAGTTGAAAAACCGGAAGAGGGGAAGGCACCTTCAGATATTAAAGTAGTTGGAATTTATTTTATACCAAAAGAATTTTTAGATTATTGCGATAGAATTCCTGAACATATGTATTCATTTGAAGAGGCCCTCTCCTTGTATATGAAGGAAAAGGATGTGAGATGGATTGTGACGCAGGAAAAAACACCTCCACTTAAATATCCTTGGCATTTATTTGAGGTTACTAAAACCCTAATGGACAAATACTTGGAATCGAAAATTGCCAAAACAGCTGAAATTTCAAAGACCGCTCAAATAGAAGGGAAGGTTTTTATAGGAGAGAATGTCAGGATTTTTGAAGGAGCGGTAATCAAAGGTCCCTGTTACATCGGGGATGATTCTGTCGTCGGGAATAATTCTTTAGTCAGAAATTATTGTAATTTAGAAAGAAAGGCGTTGATTGGCGCTTTTGCTGAAATTACACGTTCAATACTACATGAAGATTGTCATACTCATTCGGGTTATTTTGGCGATTCCATTTTTGGGAAAGGATGCCGGGTTGGCGCGGGGACGGTGACTGCCAACGTCAGAACCGACAGGGGTGAAATAAAATCAATGGTTAAAGGTGAAAAAATCGGAACAGGGACAGACTCTTTAGGAGTAATTGTGGGGGAGAATACAAAAATCGGTATTAATTGTTCTTTGATGCCGGGTATTTTAATAGGTTCAAATTGTATAATTGGGCCCCATTCTTTGGTAAGAGAAAATATAGAAGACAGCCTAACTTTTTATACCGAACTCAACGGAATCAAAAAGACCTCTTGACAAAATTATAATATATTGTAAATTAAGTTCAGCTAAATTGGAAGAATAACCTCCAATTTTTCAAAATTGAAAAGGGAGGCGAAAAGTGGGAAAAAAAGAATTTGTTTAATAACCTTGAAGTCAAATTGGACAGAAACAAAAGAGAGGAGGACATAATTGAAAATCGAACAAGTGATTCCAGATTTACTGGATAGAAAAGAGGTACTTACCTTAGGTGGAGTGCCTCGGCTCTATTCGGACAAGGAGGAGGCAGAGCGTGTAACGGCCAAGATCCTTTCGGTGGACGGAGTTTATGTTACTCCTGGACAGGCACCAATGGCTTACGGCGATATGACACCGGTTCAGGTGCTCAAGAATGTGGCGAACCCTTGGGTTTATTTTTACGGAGGGTGGAATAACGGTATGACCCTCAGGTTGAATATAATCCAGGATTCTTTGCCTGGCGACATTCCGCTGGGGGCCTTAAGGGTAAAGGATATAAAAACAGGCCTTCAAAGTGTCAATTGTCCGCCTATATTCTACGACTACCGCAGTGATTATGATTCCCTTTCCGGTTGGAGGGACATGCTTAGGCAGAAGGGGATTTCGGTCTCGGTCGAAGAGTATGAGGAAATGACCTTAGAACATCTTCTCCTGCAAATCGGTGGAGCCCCCACCAGATGGACAATGATGGTAAAATTGCCCAACGGTAATGAACCGCTGTTACCTCCCATCACCAGCAGCCCTTTTCCTGGAAATGAATATGGAAATGGTTTTATCGCCAGTTATCATAGACCGTTTGCTGGAATGAACAAATCATTTCTGAATACGACCGGCGCCCGGGCGATAGATTCTATCGCGCTGGCGAATCTTATTGTCAATCTCCGGCACGGCGTTGGGATGGCAGTAAGAATCTACAAAGAGGACGCCATCCATCGGCTTGAGAAAATCAAGGAAAAGGGAGGAAAACTTCCTTTTACTATCGAAGAAGCCGACAGATACGCAGCGGCTTTTGTGGAAACACAAGAACCGGTGGTGGAGGATATCAATCGGATTCTCTCTCGGTATGACACGGTTGATGGGTTTCAATACGCCGTGAACATTACCAGCGATCGATCACTGGCCACCGCCATCTACAAGATACCGTCTTCTCGGCCATATGCTTGGATCAAAACCAAGGAAGGCTGGAAGCAAGTTTAGAAACATTCGGCTGGGGAGTTTTGCTCTCCAGCCCTTTTTTATTTAATCAAATTTTGGTGATATACTAAATAAGATGAAAACAGTTCGGATAGACAAAAATGACGTCGGAAAATATGTGAAAATCGTAGCGGATGCGATTAAAAACGGAAAAGTAATAGTCGCACCCACGGATACGGTTTACGGTCTGATAGCCGACGCGATGAATAAAAAAGCGGTTGAAAGGGTTTTCAAAATCAAAAAACGGGAGAAGGGAAATCCGCTGCCGATTTTCGTGAAAGATATAAAAATGGCGAAAAAATTCGTCCATATCGATAAAAACCAAGAAAAAATTTTGAAATCAGTTTGGCCAGGAAAAGTGACAGTGGTGCTAAAATCAAAAATTAAAAATCAAAAATCAAAAATTTATGGAGTTAGTAAAAATACAATTGCGTTAAGGATTCCAAAATACAATTTTATAAATAAACTATTGGGAGCTGCGAGTTTTCCTCTTACCGGAACTTCCGCCAATATTTCGGGGAAGCCATCCTCCACAAAAATAAAAGAGATAATCAAACAATTCAAAGGTCAAAAATATCAGCCCGATTTATTTATCGATGCCGGAAATCTGAAAAAATCACTGTCGTCAATAATTGTCGATATAACTTCAGAAGAAATAAAAATATTAAGATAAAATATGGATATTAAAAACATCAAAAAGACAGATCCCGAAGTTGCCAAGCTGATAGAAAAGGAAGAAAAAAGGCAGTTAGAAGGAATGGAACTGATAGCTTCGGAAAATTATGTTTCAAAAGCCGTGCTTGAAGCATTAGGCTCGGTTTTTACGAATAAGTATTCGGAAGGTTATCCTGGACACAGATACTATGGAGGACAGCCGTATACAGATGCGGTTGAAATATTGGCGATTGAACGCGCTAAAAAACTTTTTGGAGCGGAACACGTCAATGTCCAGCCGCTTTCAGGAGCTCCGGCAAATATGATAGTTTACAGCGCAATTTTAAAACCGGGAGACAAAGTTCTGGGCATGGATCTTTCCCACGGAGGACATCTGACACACGGGCATCCGGTTACTCTTTCCGCGAAGATTTATAATTTTATAAGGTATAAAACCAAAGCAGACGGTTTGATCGATTATAAAGAACTGGAAAAAACCGCCCTAAAAGAAAAACCCAAATTAATGCTTGCCGGTTTTTCAGCGTATACGAGGCAAATCGATTACAAAAAATTCTGCGATATCGCAAAGAAAATCGGAGCTATGACAATGTTCGACATGGCCCACATCGCCGGATTAATAGCGGGGAAAGTTCTGCCAAATCCCGTTCCTTATTTTGATATCGTTACGACCACGACTCATAAAACGTTGAGAGGGCCCAGGGGGGGAATGATTTTATGCAAAAAAGAATTCGCACAGGTCATAGACAAAGCTTGTTTCCCCGGGTTCCAAGGCGGTCCGCATATGAATAATATTGCCGCAAAGGCCGTGGCCTTTAGAGAGGCATTAAAACCCTCATTCAGAATCTATGCAAAACAGATTTTAAAAAATGCAAAAGTTTTAGAAAGCGAGCTTAAAAATTACGGATTCAAGATCGTATTCGGCAAGACGGAAAACCACATGGTTTTGGTTGATGTTTTCGGTTCAAAAGGAGTAAGCGGAAAAGAAACCGAAACCGCGCTGGATGAAATCGGAATTACTATTAATAAAAATATGATTCCCGATGATCCGAGAAGTCCGATGGATCCGAGTGGAGTCCGTATCGGCGTCCCGGCGGTCACCACCAGAGGGATGAAAGAAAAGGAAATCAAGAAAATCGCAAAATGGATAAACGATGCTTTGGAAAGTCGTAATGATAAAAAATCCTTGTATAAAATACATCAAGAAGTTATAAGAATGTGTAAAAAATTTCCTACACCCTAAAATATGGCTAAAATTCTGGACGGGAAAATATTATCGGAAAAAATTTTTAGGCGTTTGAGAAACGAAGTCAAAAAGTCAATATTCAAGCCCTCATTGGCAGTAATTTTGGTTGGAGACAACCTGGTGTCAAAGCTTTATATAAAACAAAAAGAAAAAGCCTGCGAGAATATAGGAATTTCATTCAGGCTTTTCCAATTTCCGTTTAAAATAAGCACGGAAAAACTAAAAAAAGAAGTCAAAGAGATTGCGGAGGACCAGGACAATTCCGGGGTGATAATCCAGCTGCCCCTGCCAAAAAATATCGATACGCAGGATATTTTGGACATTATTCCTCCCGGAAAGGACGTAGACGTCTTATCGGAAAAAAGTTTGGGAAATTTCTATACGGGAGATAAGGAAGATTTTTCGGTACTGCCCCCCGTTGTCGAAGCGATATCCCATTTTCTGAAGGAATATAGCATCAAAATTGAAGGGAAAAACATCGTTTTGGTGGGTGCGGGCAGATTGGTCGGGAAACCGCTTGCCGTCTGGTTTGCGCAGAAAAATGTGAACTTATCGGTTGTCAACGAATCGACAAAAAACATTTCAGATTTTACAAAAAAGGCGGACATCCTTATTTCCGGAGTCGGCAAAGCAAATCTGATAAAAGGGAACATTATTAAAAAGGGAGCCGTAATTTTCGACGTCGGCAGCAGCATTAAAAACGGTAAAACGGCGGGGGATGTTGATTTTGGGTCCGTTTCAAAAAAAGCAGGATATATTACTCCCGTACCTGGCGGAGTGGGACCGGTAACCGTAGCTTGCCTGCTTGAGAATCTGGTTAGACTGAATCAATGAACCTGGACTATCTAATTTTCAATTGCATAAATCAATTCGCCGGCCGAAATGCCATTCTGGATAATTTAGGCATTTTTTTTGCGAAATATTTCGAATATTTTTTGATATTCTTACTGTTGTCGCTTTTGGTAAAGAATTTCAAGAAATATTATCTGATGACAATCAGGGCGTTCGGGGCGGCGATTTTGTCCAGGTTTGTAATTACCGATATTATCCGATGGTTCTGGTATCGTCCGAGGCCGTTTGTGGAAAACAGCGTCAATCTACTGGTTAACCATCCTGCTGAAGCGTCTTTCCCTTCAGGACACGCAGCTTTCTATTTTGCCCTGTCGACCGCCGTTTATCTGCACAATAAAAAATTGGGCATCTTTTTTTTAATATCAACTTTTTTAATCACATTTTCCCGAGTTTTTGTCGGCGTGCACTGGCCGTCAGATATCTTGGCAGGAGCCATTATCGGAATATTCTCCGGATGGTTGGCCAATAAGCTTTACAAGAGATTTCTTCAACCAAAAACGCCCTAACGGGCGTTTTTTATAACATAAATGGTGTTTAGGGAATAATATTAGATCTGATGATATTTTCCATTCTGCACGATTCTTCTTTTGATAACATATTTTAACTACAAAATTTAAAATAAATTTTTAATAAAGTGGGCAAGGTGGGAGTCGAACCCACACGGCCTTTCGACCAGTAGTTTTTGAGACTACCGCGTATACCATTCCGCCACTTGCCCATATCTGTCGGCAGGCATGCCGACGATTTTCCACTTTATCAGATTTTTATTCCTTTTTCAACACGAAATCACACTCTTTTTTGGAACACTTTATCTGCTTTCTTTTCGTTTCAACCAAAGGGGATCCGCATTTTTTGCATTTTTCTCCGGTCGGTTTATCCCAAACGGCAAAATCGCATTTAGGCCAATTTTTGCATCCGTAAAATATCTTTTTCCTTTTTGTCCTCTTTATGACGATTTCCCCTTCGCATTTCGGGCATTTTATTCCCAATTTATTCTCTTTCAGGGATTGTGTGTACCTGCATTTCGGAAATTTTGAACAGGCGTAAAATTCCCCGTATCTTCCCAGACGGATAAGGAGAGGGGAACCGCATTCGGGGCATTTTTCTTTCGTGGGCTTTTCCGTGAATGATTTTTTCGAAACTTCCTTATACTTTTTTTCCAGATTCTTTTCAAACGGAGCATAGAACTCTTTTATGACCGGTACCCATTCTTTCCCGTCGCTTGCTATTTCATCCAGTTCTTCCTCCATTTTTGCTGTGAAATTTATATCGACGATTTCCGGGAAATTTTTCACCAAAATGTCATTCACTACGGTTCCTATCTCCGTTGGTTTGAATCTTCTGTTTTCGTCTTTTTCAATGTAATTCCTGTCCTGTATAGTGGAAATTATCGGAGCGTAAGTCGACGGCCTTCCTATGCCGTTTTCCTCAAGCACTTTGATCAACGATGCTTCATTATATCTGGCCGGAGGTTCGGTGAAATGTTGTAAAGGAATCAATTTTACCAATTCCAAAATTTCGCCAACTTTCAGGATAGGTAATTCATTTTCCACGAATTTAACTGGATAAATTTTCAGGAATCCGTCAAATTTCAGAATTTGGCCGGTAGACCTGAAAGTATATTCCTTTGCGCTAATATCCGCCGTTGTTGAATCAAAAACAGCTTGCGCCATCTGGCAGGAGATAAATCTTCTCCATATCAAATCGTAAAGCTTAAATTGTCTTTCATCGATTTTCTCGGCATTCTTAAGTATCTCGGAAGTTTTATCGGGATAAACCGGCCTTATCGCTTCATGGGCTTCCTGTGCTCCTTTTGATTTCGTTTTGTACTTTCGCAGATATCCTGCCCAATAATTTTCTCCGTGATTTTTTATTATGAAATCTTTTGCGCCGAACAGAGAAGATTCGGAAAGATTCAAGGAATCTGTTCTGTGATAGGTGATATAGCCTTTTTCATACAATTGCTGGGCAATTTGCATAGTGAATTTTGCGGAAAAGCCAAATTTTCGGGAAGCAGTTTGTTGAAGGGTGGAAGTTGTGAACGGAGGTAGGGGATTTCTGTTTTCCTCTTTTTTTTCTACATTCTCAATCTTATATTCTGCACCTTTCAGATCTTTCAGAATTGTATCCGCTTCTGCTTTGTTTTTAACATCCAGCTTATCCAGCGCCTTCCCATCTTTTTTGATAAGATTTGCCGTAAATTCTTTTCCGTCTTTCAATAAAGCTTCGATACTCCAATATTCCTGCGGCACGAATTTCTTTATCTCTTCTTCTCTTTCCGCCACAAGACGGACGGCTACGGACTGGACTCTTCCGGCTGACAGGCCTCTAGCAACCTTTTTCCATAAGAAAGGAGACAATTTATAACCTACAAGTCTGTCCAAAATTCTTCTTGCCTGCTGGGCGTCAACCAGATTCATATCGATCTGCCTGGTATTTTTTAAAGCTTCCTCGATTGCAGGTTTGGTGATTTCATGGAAAGCTATTCTTTCATATGGTTCCGCATCGCCGCCGAGATTCAGGGCTTTGGTCAAGTGCCAGGCGATTGCTTCCCCTTCGCGGTCCTCATCGGTTGCCAGAATCGTCGATTTGGTTTCCTTTACCGCATCTTTCAGGATTTTTATCGTTTTTCTCGCTTTCGCCGGGATTATATATTTGGGCTCGAAATTATTCTCCACATCAATGCCCAGATCGCTTTTGGGAAGATCGCGCACGTGCCCATATGAAGAAAGGACCTTGTAATCGGGTCCTAAAAATTTTTGTATGGTATTGGCCTTAGTTGGGCTTTCTACTATTATTAATCGCATAAGAATTTCCTCCTAAGTTCCTGACTTTACTTTTTATTTCCAAAATTGCAAGGGTGCCGGCGACTTGAGATGCCGGGAGTTTAGTTTCGATTATAAT
>JAZDIT010000058.1:0-3063 GCA_043804755.1 Patescibacteria group bacterium
AGTATAAGTATTTTTTTGTTTTTCAAATTTTCGAGCATCATTTTATGCATTATTTTTCAATAGAAACGGTATTTTACCATAGGTTTTTGCCTTTCGGATGCTTAATTCCAGAGCCAGTTTGCTTTCCTTTATAGTCCCCACGCATTCAAACGGCCTTATCCCCTCTTTTCCGGTCAATTGTTTCAAAATCGGAAGCAGTTTCCTATCTTCAAGTATTTTTTTTCCGAAAATCTTGTGAAGTTCCGCTTCCGTAAGAAACGGATACAAACTCAAATATACAAACAGGCATTTTGGACATTCCCCGCACCATCTTTCATTCATCTTTGCGCTGATTCTCATTCCGGCGTTGCAACTGGAGAAAACGGGAAAATATTTCGGATATTTCATCAGCATCTTGGAAATTTCCAGCTCCGTGTATTTTCTCGAAAAACTGAAATAATTTACGTTTTTCGCCAGGAATTTTCGGCAATAATCACGGAACATTTTTTCGAATTCCGAGGATTTGGCCCACTGATGGTTTATAACCCTGCCCAGATATTTTACATTTCCTTCGTTGGCGCTTTTTTCATTGGAAAAGGTGATGTTTTTGTAATTGAATAAAACGCCGCACAGGACTGAAATGAAAGACAATAAACTGGTAAACGGAGTATGGCCGTTAAGATACCCCTTTTTGTTCAAATCAAGAAGTTTTTTGTCTACTATCCTTCTGACAATAATCTGTTTTTTTATCCCCGAAACTTTGACGGTTCTTTGGATTTTCCCTATCGGATTCACCGTAAACAATGAAATTTTATCGTTTCCGTATTCTTCTTTTATTTTTTCCAGAGTGACGATTGAATCCCTGCCTCCGGCGAAAGGAATCATGTACCGGTTTTCCAAACTTCCTTTGTAAATATCGTAATTCTTCCCCAAAGAAACAATTTTGATGAAATCTTTTTTTCTCCAGTCGATTTTATTTTCATAAAAAAACTGTCCCATTCCTTTCAATAACAAATCCTTCCACCATTTTGTTTGCAAATAATCCAAATGCCCGGCTCTAATTTCAATTTCCGGAGAACAGGTCGTTTTCCAATAGCTCAGCATTTCAATCAAACCGGTATTGAAGACTAAGTTGTCTAAGGCATGATCCCCTATCTTCTCCAGTCTTTTTTTATCGATCTTTTCGATGACTATTTCCGGCTTGAAAACAATGCG
Source organism: Patescibacteria group bacterium (assembly GCA_043804755.1). Taxonomy (GTDB): domain Bacteria; phylum Patescibacteriota; class Minisyncoccia; order Minisyncoccales; family JAQTPW01; genus JAZDIT01. The sequence continues at coordinate 1,195 of JAZDIT010000058.1, forward strand.
GGGCGGAATATAAAAATAAAAGACGATCTTTAAATCGCCGTTGGAAATTTTATAATCGAAACTCTCGTAAAAGAATTTAGGGTATTTTTTCCGCAAATTTCTAAAATTCGAGCATTGCGAGAATTTCCAGGAGGCTCCAAACTTGTTTGGAGGAATCATATTCAAATTGTAATCTTCATTTTTCATTTTTTACCCCATCAGACTTATCGCAACCCCGATTACTGCAAAAATTACTCCGATAATCCAAAATCTCATTGTCACTTGTTCCGGTCTCCAGCCTTTGGCTTCGAAATGGTGATGTATCGGGGTCGACAGCCAGATTTTTTTTCCGCGGAATTTCTTTGAAAGCAGTTGCAATATTACCGAACCGGTTTCTATGACGAGAAGGCCGGCGATAATCGGCAAAACAACGACTGAATCCGTCAGAAATGCCACGACCGCCATTGTCGAAGTCAGCCCGAGAATACCGGTTTCTCCCATATAAAACTTGGCGGGGGGTATGTTGAACCACAGGAATGCGAATAGGGCCCCTATTATTACCGCACAGAAGGTCGCCAAGTCGGCTTTTCCCTGCGAGAGGGCAATTATGAGGAGGGCTCCGAAAATTGCGGCAAAAGCCCCTCCTGAGAGGCCGTCCAGTCCGTCGATGACTCCGCCGGCCCAGGAAGCTATCATGACGGCGATAAAAAGCGGAATATACCAAAGGCCTATGTTAATGTCGATTCCTTCGGGAAAATTAAACAGCAGAGGAATATGTATGGTTGTCCAGTCCAGCTTAAAATAAAACCAGAGGCCTCCGGCCAGTCCTATAAGCGATACTATCAGAAGCCGTCTTTTAAATCCCATTCCGCCGCCGACATATTTTCCTCCGCCAAAAACCGTGAGTATATCATCTGACAGCCCGACTATCGAAGCCACAACCAAAGTGAACAACGGAAGCCATGTTTCACTGCGCGATAAGAAATTCAGGTTTTTCAGCCACCAGGGGTTTTGCAAATGGGATAATGCAAAAACAAAAAATATTATTACCAGGGCGGAAATCCATATCAGCAATCCTCCGCCGCGGGGCACGGATACTTCCCTTACTTTGTGCAAGGAGTTGAAAACGCTTGCCTGTTCGCCCGTAATCGTTTTTTCCCGCGCCGTTTTTTTCCAAAATTGGAATCTGTTCAGCGTCCTGATAATCAAAGGCGAAAGCGCAAAAGCCAGCACCGATGAAAGTGCCGAAAACAACAGGATTTTTATTACATTGAAAGTGAAAAATGTCATTTCTGAACGTTAGTGAGGAAACAAGGTTCCCGCGAAGCGAGGTTCTTATATAGATGTTGATGTCGAATACCAGACGTCATTTGTCCATTCCCATTGCGAATCCATTCCGCCCATTATCCAGATTTTATCCTTAAAAACAACCGCAGTGGAATCCTCTCTGCCGAGCCACCCGGGATCTGTCTGGGTTTTCTGCCAACCGATGCCGTCTTCCGAATACCAGACATCGTTCGGGCCCTGATTCAGAACATCATTGAATCTTCCGATAATCCACATCCTGTCATGGTACGTTACGATATTCATACCCTGCCTTTTTTGCCAGGGTGGGTTTGCGGTTGCCAAAGTCCAATTTATTCCGTCGCCGGAATACCAAACGTCATTATATATTTTATCATTTAAATCCATTCCGCCCAAAAGCCATAATTTGTTTTCAAATACGGTCACCGCGTGATCCCACCTCGGCGTCCATTGGGCGGCAGATGTGGCCAATTTCCAGTTTATTCCGTCTTCCGAATACCAGACATCGTTTTTCGTTTCCCCTAAATTGTAATTGACGCCGCCTATCAGCCATAACTTATTCTGGAAAACCGCCAATGAATGCCC